>JABFSU010000037.1 GCA_013140455.1 Nitrospira sp.
GCCTGGACCCGGAATAGCCGTTCCAGCGCATCCGATTTGACCCGCTGCATCATGCCGGCGAAGAGGTCGTAGCCTTCCTTCTTGTATTCAATCAGCGGATCCTTCTGTCCGTAGCCTCGGAGGCCGATGCCGTCGCGCAGATGGTCCATACCGAGGAGGTGGTCTTTCCAATGGTGGTCGATGACCTGGAGCATGAAGGTCTTTTCCAGGAAGCGCATCAGCTCTGAGCCCAGTTCCTGTTCCTTCCGCTCGTAGCCGTCGTGCACGAGTTTCTTGAGATCTTCGATCAGCGCGTCGCGGCCGAGATCGCGGAGCGAATCGCCATGGTCTTGCTTGCCCTGCGTGATGTCGAGCCCGAATTGGCCGTGCATCATCTCGACGAGGCCGGGCATGTCCCATTCTTCGGGATATTGTTCGGCCGGACAGAAGACGGCCATGGCGGAGTCGATCATGCCTGCCATCATGTCGAGGAGGTCGGCTTTCAGATTTTCGCCGGCCAGCACGGCATGGCGGTGCTGATAGATGACTTCGCGCTGCTTATTCATCACATCGTCATATTCGAGCAGCTGTTTGCGAATCTCGAAGTTATGCGCTTCGACCTTCTTCTGCGCATTGGCGATGGCACGGGTGACCATGCCATGTTCGATGGGCACGCCTTCTTCCATCCCGAGTTTCAGCATCAATTGCGAGACGCGCTCGGAGGCGAAGATCCGCATGAGGTCGTCTTCGAGGGACAGGTAAAATCTGGACGATCCGGCATCGCCCTGACGTCCGGCGCGGCCGCGCAACTGGTTGTCGATGCGGCGGCTCTCGTGCCGTTCGGTGCCGAGGATGTGCAAGCCGCCGGCAGCGACGACTTCCTGTTTGTTCTTCTCGCAGTCGCTGCGGATTTCTTCGAAGATTTCCAGCTTGCGCGATTCCGGCAGGTTTTCTTCGCGATAGAGGATCTGCTTGAACATGAAGTCGGCGTTGCCGCCGAGAAGGATGTCGGTGCCGCGGCCCGCCATGTTGGTGGCGATGGTGACGGCGCCTTTGCGTCCGGCCTGGGCGACGATTTCCGCCTCCCGTTCATGCTGCTTCGCGTTGAGGACGTTGTGTTTGACTCCGTTCCGGTTCAACAAGCCGGAGAGTTTCTCGGACTTTTCGATGGAAATTGTGCCGACGAGTGCCGGCTGTCCGCGCTCGTTGCAGTCCTTGATCTCTTCGACGATGGCCGCAAACTTTTCTTTTTCCGTCCGATAGACCACGTCGGCGTAGTCGAGGCGGACCATCTTCCGATTCGTCGGGACGACGTTCACGTCGAGATTGTAAATCTTGGCGAACTCCGCGGCTTCCGTGTCGGCTGTGCCGGTCATGCCGCCGAGCTTCTTATACATGCGGAAGTAGTTCTGGAACGTGACGGAGGCCAGCGTCTGATTCTCATTGGCGATCTTCACGCCTTCTTTGGCTTCCACGGCCTGGTGCAGCCCGTCGCTCCAGCGGCGGCCCGGCATGAGGCGCCCGGTGAACTCATCGACGATGATGACCTCGCCGTCTTTGACCACATAATCGACATCGCGCTTATAGAGGGCATAGGCCTGGAGCGCCTTGACGACATGGTGGACCAGATCCATGTTGTCCGGATCGTAGAGGTTGTCCACGCCCAGGAGCTTCTCAACCCGGATGTTCCCCTCTTCCGTCAATGAAGCGGTCTTGGTTTTCTCTTCGATCGTAAAGTCATGCTCCGGTTTCAACTGCGGGATCACGGAATTGATCCGGTAATACAGATCGGTGGTCTGATCGGTCGGGCCGGAGATGATCAACGGGGTGCGGGCTTCGTCGATGAGAATGCTGTCCACCTCGTCGACAATCGCGAAGTTCAGCTCGCGTTGCACGCACTGGCCCAATTCACTCACGATCAGGTTGTCGCGCAGATAGTCGAATCCGTACTCGTTGTTGGTTCCGTAGGTGATGTCGGCGTGATAAGCCTCCCGCCTCGTGCAGGGGCGGAGTGACTGCAAGCGTTTATCTGCGGCGTCGTAGGCCGGATCGTAGAGGAAGGAGGCGTCGTGTTGAATGATGCCGACGGACAATCCCAGAGCATGGTACAGCTGCGCCATCCATTGGGCGTCGCGTTTCGCGAGATAATCGTTCACGGTAATCAGATGGACGCCCTTGCCTTCAAGCGCGTTCAGATAGATCGGCAGCGTGGCGACGAGCGTCTTGCCTTCTCCGGTCTTCATTTCCGAGATCCGGCCGCGGTGAAGGATCATGCCGCCGACGAGCTGGACGTCGAAGTGCCGCATGTTCAGCCGGCGGCGGGACATCTCGCGGCAGACAGCAAAGGCCTCGGGCAGGATGTCGTCGAGCGTCTGGCCGTCCGCCAGGCGCTGTTTGAAGACCTGAGTTTTTCCGACCAGGTCCTGATCCGACAAGGGCGTAAGGCTGGACTCCAGGTCGTTGATGCGCGCGACAACGGGCATCAACGCTTTGATTTCACGGTCGTTCTTACTGCCGAAGACGAGATTCAGGAGTTGTGTCAGCATAGAGGACGTCGTCAAGTCATGAGGATAGTACTTGCGGGAGAGATCGATCTACCGCACAAAATAGTCCGCGCAGTATACAGCAAACTTTTTACGAATCCTACCAGGAAGGTAGGGAGGGCGATCCGGCACAGTCTGTCTTGACTCTCCGCACGACTCCCGAGTAGCATGCAGCCATTCTTTCCCCTGGCTGTGACTTATGATTCGTCGTTGGCAGACTCTCGTTGCGGTACTCGTGATCCTCTGTGTGATAGGGATCAGCGGAGTTGCGTCTGCCCAATCGGTCCTCCACGAAAACCAACATAGCCACCACCAAGCAGCCACACATGGGTCGGTCTTCTGCGCATGGTCTTGTGCGGCCGGTCAGACCCACGATGCAACGGTTGCTCCCGTTGCTCCCCTTGCAACATTGCTTGAGACGCTCGATCAGCCGTCGTTCTCCTCTTCTTATAATGTGACTCCCGCATTCCGCTCCACTCGTGCTCCTCCAGCCGCCTAGCCCTCTCTGTTCTCGCGCACTGTTTGAATACATAGGTGCAGGTGTTGTCGAATTGGTCATCCTCCGCTGATAGTGCGGGAGCCAGTGCTTAAGGAGTAGCCTTCATGAGAAGCACCCGATACGGTCGATACGTATTAGCCGCCGCTCTGGCGATCGCCTTCGCAGGGGCGACGGGGTTGCCGCAATCCTGGAGCATGGGGTCGCGGGTTCCGGCGGTTGGCACACCGGCTGATGAATTCCGTCTGACAGATCTCGAGGGCAAAAGCCATAGCCTCAGTCAGTACCGTGGGAAGGTGGTATTGGTGAATTTCTGGGCCACCTGGTGCAAGCCCTGCACGACGGAAATGCCGGCCATGCAGGCCAGCTTCGACAAGCTGCGGGATAAAGGGTTCGTCGTCCTGGCGATCAACGAACTGGAAGACGACGACAAGGTTCGGGCCCACATCAAGCAGTACGGTCATACCTTTCCCGTGTTGATGGATCGCGACAATAAAGTGGCGAACCAGTTCGGCGTATTTGGATTACCGGTGAGTGTGTTTATCGATCAGCAGGGACGGGTGCAGGAGTACATCAAGGGCGGTTTGCTGACGGAGCAGATGATCAACGACGTGGTCGCGAAGATTCAACAGCAGGAACCGATTAAGGCGGCATCGCTTCGATAAGCTTTTTATTATGATGGTGAATCTGAAACAATCCTGGCTGGTCTGGTCGCTGCTGCTCTGTCTGGTGCTCGTGAACGGGTTCTTGGCGGTACCGGCGGTTGCCCATGCCGATCACCATGCGAAGCATCAGGCCGGCACGCATTCCACCGGTCTATGCGCCTGGGAATGTGCCGCCGGTCAGAGCATCGACACGGCGGGGATCCGTCTGATGTCATCGCTCAGATTGACCGAGATCGTCGAGCACCGCCAGTCCGACTTTGTGCGCCAGGTTTCCGCTACCTCGCATTTCCTCCGCGGGCCTCCCTCTCTTTCTTTCAATTAGTCTTCCATCTGCAGTGATGACTGATCTATGGGGCGCTGATTCCACAAGGTGTGGAAAGGCGGCTTCCCATAATTGAAAGTGAGAGGATCATGAACAAACCACTGTTGCGTGTTGAAGAGGCGGCAGAAGCGCTTGCCGTCAGCCGATGGACGATCTACCGCTGGGTGGAGCAGGGCCGGTTGGAAGGCACCAAGATCGGTCGCGGCAGTCTGCGGGTGTTTAGCCGGTCGATCGAGAAACTTGTTGAACAGAACCGGACGGATGACGTGTCTTCCGGCTTGTTCGTTCATAGCGGAGGGCTGTCTCCTGTGGGCTCCGCTGTCTAATGAGCCCGCAGTATCTGCGATGGCCGATGCCGACGGATGCTTGTAGCATCCGTCGGCATTCAGCAGTAGACGAACCAGGGATTCTGCCTTTACAAAGAAGGGCCGTGGATCACTTGTTCAGTAGTAATGCAGGTGTCCTTCATAAGGTGATGCCGTGATGATCGTACAAGAGCAGGACCGGGTTCCGATTGCAGCCTGGGGCGTGTCGTTTGCTGTACATGGGGCGGCGCTCTGTGTTGCGTTTCTGTTGGCGGCTCAGGTCCAGCCGATTCTCAAGGAAGAGATTTTTCAGTGGGAGGTGGCGCTGGTTCAACCTTCATCGGACTCTCCTCGGACCGAGACGGCGCAATCCACTCCGACTGTTCAGCCGTCGAAGCCGACCCCGGTTCGGGCCGTTCAGGCGGCTCAGCCTGTCCAACCAGTAGAACCGGCGTCTGACATGGTCATGACCCGGGTGGCCACTCCGTACAGCCCGGAAGTCGTCCATCCGACGATCGTGCCGCCTAAGCCGGAGCCCGTGCAGGAAATCGTTCAGGCGAAGGTTACGCCGGTCGCGCCGCCAGAACCGAAGAAAGAAGAGATCAAGCAGGAAGAGATCAAGCCGCAGGAAGTAGTGCAGCCGCAGCCGGTGATCCATGAACCGCATCCGGCACCTGTGCCGAAGGAAGTGACTCCGCCGGTTGAATCGGTTGTCACGGCCCAGGCCTATGAACCTCCCGCGCCGTCACGCGCGCATCACGCAGAGTCTGCTCCCGTGATTCATCATGAGAGCCCGTCTCCCGAGGAGATGGCGCCGGAGTGGCGGCCATTGACTGCGGCCGTCGGGAGATCCGCTCACGCGGTTGCCGAACCCTCTGCGCCGGCCGTGTCCTCATCTACTCCAGATGCGTCTATAGCCGCCGCAGTTCCGGCTCCGGCGTCGGCCGCCGCAATCCAGGCACCTCCTCACCATGCCAATGTGCCGATTGTCGCCAACGCGGCTTCCGTTCGTCCGGCGAGCAAGGCGGACAATGCCTGGCTGGCCGAGTCGCTCGGCCGGCGCATCAAGGAACTGACACGCTATCCCAGCTCGGCGCGCCTGAATGGATCGGAGGGGAAAGTTGTGTTGCGCGTCGTCCTCCGTGCCGATGGTCATTTGGTTGATGTGGTGGTGCATCGCAGCTCCGGCCATGAGGTGCTCGATCGCGCGGCGATGGAGACGGTGAGATTGGCCTGTCCCATCCATATGAAACAAGCCTTGAGCGCGGCAGAGGTGGCTGTGTATGTGCCGATTGTCTATAGCCTTGCAGGATAGGAAGCATCCATGAGACGCACGACACCAATATTGAAGAGCAGAGCTGTAGGATGCTTCGGGGTTGTGAGTAGCCTGATGCTCTGTGCCACGATTGTGTTGGCCGAGTCTGCGCCTACATTCGTTCTTGGCCCCAAAGTGACGGCAGACCGCAAAGTACGAAGCGTCGTCGGGCCCTCTGTCCGGATCGATGACCAGGGACAGATCTCTCTTGCCTGGGTCGAGGAGGAAAAGGAGACCCGCACGGTGCTCTACTCGCGCATCGAGAAGGCCGGGGGCTCCCTCGGCGAAGTGGTGCGGGTGAATGGCCCAGGCGAGGTGCCCTATAGCCGCCAGGAAGCGCCGGCTCTGGCCGTATCCGGTGACGAGGTGCTCATGACCTGGGCCATCACCCATCCGAAGGTGACTCCGGACAAGCCCTTCTCCAATGATCTCCGCTTGAGTCGTTCGTCCGACGGCGGGAAGACTTTCCAGCCGTCGGTGTTGGTGAACGACGATCAGCAAGTCATCGGCCACAGTTTCGATTCGATCCATGTGGCGCCCGACGGCGTCGTCCACTTGGCCTGGATCGACGGGCGAGAGGGCAAGAAAGAATCCGGCACGTTTGCCACGCGTTCCATCGACCTCGGCCGTACGGTTGAAAAGAACCTCAAAGTCGATGAGAGCACCTGCGTGTGTTGCCGGACGTCGATGACCAGCAGCCCGGACGGCACGCTGTACGTCGCCTGGCGCAAGATTCTTCCGGGCGATCTCCGCGAGACGGTCGTGGCGCGTTCGACCGATGGAGGGCAGACGTTCACAGCACCGGTCATCGTTGGTCATGACAAATGGATATTCCCCGGCTGCCCTCATCGTCCGGCCTCCGTGGGGACGGATCGCCAGGGGCGCCTCTATGTGGTCTGGTACACGGAAGGCTCGGACGAAACGCCGTCGATCTATCTGGCTTACTCGGACGACAAGGGCGAGACGTTTTCGCCGAAACAGAAGTTGAATCTCTCCAAGGGCACTTTCCCGGACCATCCGCAGATGGCGGTCGATCCCGAGGGCCGTCTGGTCATTGTGTGGGAAGAACAGTCGCCGGTCCGGCGCGAAGTCGTGATGAGTGTGTCGCTCGATCGCGGGCAGACATTCAGCGCGCCGCAGAAATTGAACGAGAAGAAGGGGCAAACGCCCGCGCTGTCCATCAATGCGCAGGGGCTTGCCTCGCTGGCTTGGATGGAGCACGCGATGCCGTCGCATCGGATCGTCGTGCAAACGCTGCAGCTGCCGGTTGCCAAGGTCGTCGCGAAGCAGGAGCCGTAACGTGGGTGTTGTGCGAAAAGCATGGGGGATTGCGGGACTGCTGGTCATGCTCAGCCTGGCGGGGATATCAGGCGTCTGCGCCCACGATCCCTTTACCCCACTCAAGATGAGTCGGTTGCCGGCCGGAAGCATGGCGATGCCCTTCGAACTCACTTCGCTGGATGGCACGCGAGTCAGGTTGAGCGATCTAGCGGGCAAAGTCGTACTGGTGAATTTTTGGGCCACCTGGTGCGGGCCCTGCAAAGAAGAAATGCCGTCGCTGGCCCGCTTGCAGCGGCAGTTGGACCCGAAGAAGTTTGTTTTGCTGACCGTGACGACGGATCTCCAACGCCAGGGCATCGCCCAGTTTCTCTCGCATGCGGGTGTCACCCTGCCGGTGCTGTTCGATGAAGACCAGGAAGTGTCCCGATCCTTTATGGTGCGCGGGTTGCCGACCACAGTCGTGGTGGGCCGCGACGGCACATTGTTGGGTCGAGCGGTCGGGCCGCGTGAGTGGGACAGTCAGGAATCGGTGGCGCTCATGCGGCAGATGATGGAGAACGGGAAATGAAGCGGTGGACCCTCCCACTCGCGCTCGCCACGGCCGTAGTCTATTTGACGCTGTCGTTCAGTGCCGCAGCCTGCCTGTCCACGCATCAGGCGCAGCCGCGTTCTACCCATCACCACAGCGGCGGGGCCACCCATTCACTACTCTGTGCCTGGGCCTGCCAGGCCAATCAACCGGCTGACGGTCCATCCGCAGCGCCGGACTCGCAGCCGCTGGCTCTGGCGGCGTTGTTTTTGTCAGTCGCGTCCATCAGGCCCTCTCTGTTTCTTACCTATCTCGCGCAATCGCGCGCGCCGCCTCGTTTCTAAGCACTCATCACAATAGCGTTCAATCGTTGTTCTCCTGTGCGGACGATGCCGCGCCGTGTGCGGTCTTCGTCTGCGTGGGGGGCTGTGTCTCATCATTCATTCATTGTCGGGAGAGGAGTACGGGCCATGGCGTCGTTCAAGTGCGTCGGTCAGATTGCAGTCGTCATGACAGTCATCGGAACCCTGGCGGTAGGGCAGCCCCTCGCGCAGGCACAGGAGCCCAATCCAACGGATGCCGCAGCTTCGCCACGTGAACAGGAACTGCGTGGACAGCTCAAGGGAATTCTCCAGGAATTGGAAGAGCTTCAGAAAGGACGGGAGGAATCGGTGCCACCGGCAGAACGGCCGAAGACCGTGACGGAAAAGGCGCAGCCTGTGCTGCAAGAGGCGGAAACCATCGCGGCGATTCCGGAGTACGAGTTAGCCGATACGAGTATTATCAGCACGCGAGCTATCAAACGGCCGGAAGGCATTACGTTTTCATCTACCCCGCGCAGTGAGACTGAATCGCAGCCTACCAGAAACTTTCGTGAGTCGGTGGAGTCGATCCCCGGCGTCATCATGCGCCAGCGCAACGGGCCGCGCGATTTTCAGGTGTCGATTCGCGGATCAGGTACGAAGAACGGGTTCGGCGTCCGGGATGTGAAGTTTTACGAAGATGGGATCGGACAGACCCAATCGGATGGGTTGTCCCGGCTGGATTTGCACGATCCATGGTTTATGGAGAGCGTGGAAGTGGTGCGAGGACCGTCCTCCTCTTTGTACGGCAACTACGCAATCGGGGGCGCGATGCATTTCAAGACGCGCCGCGGGGCTGACATTGATGGTGTGGAAACATTTATTTCTGGCGGGTCTTGGGGGTATCAGAAGTACGGGTTGGCGATTGGGAAAGCCTATAAGAACCTCGATATCTCCTTCTTTAGCAGCTATGTCCGCGAGGATGGCTATCTTCCGCATAGCGACTATCAAACATCGACGGTCAATCTGAATTTGCGGTTCCGGATCGACGACCGGTCGAATTTTCTGTTCAAGGTCATCAACAACGATCTCGATGCGTTTTCTCCGGGACGTCTGACACAAAGCCAGTTCGATCAAAACCATCGCCAGCTCGGCGGAGTCACCAACGCGACGACGAATCCAGTGACCCTGCACAGCAAGCGGCGCGATCGCCGGACGATAGTCGGCGGGCTGTATGAGCGGGAAATCGATGCCAATACGATCCTCCAGATCGAGGGCGACTACGACGTGAAGGACATCAATCAGCCGGTCAGCACCAACATCAATCCGAATTTCAAGCACTATACCAACCTCATCAATACCAGCCGGCTCTTCGATATGCCGTTGCGCAGCATCGTCGGATTCTTTGCCGACTATATGGAGCAAGAGGGGGGGAGTTACCGCAACCAGAACGATGGAACGGCAACCTTTGGCCCGTTACAACAGCAGACTAGGCTGACACAGAAAAATGTCGGCGTGCGGTTCCGCGAAGAATTAGAGTTTGCGCCGAAATGGACCTTGGCCGCGGGGTTTGGCTATGAAAACTCGGTGATCTCCGGGGTCGTGACCAGTTATGCCACCACCGCGACCACCAGCACCTTTACCAGCCGCACCAATGTGAATCGGACCTTCGATAATTTTGCGCCGGAGGTGTCGCTGACATTCAGGCCGAACGATGCGACGCGCTACTGGGCGCGCGCCTCGACAGGCTATGGAATCCCGGGTCTTGGCCAGCTCACGACGGGATTGGACGGGAACCCCGGTCTCAATACAGAATTGAAACCCCAAAAAAACACCGGGTTCGAAATCGGAACCGATTCGTGGGTCTCTCGGCAGTTCTATCTCCAGTTGGTCGGGTTCTGGACCATCTTTGAGAATGAACTCATTACACAGAGCGTTCCGCTGTCGCCTACGACAAACGGTAGTTTCTCGACGAATGCTGAAGAGTCGCAATACCGTGGGATTGAGCTGGCGTGGAAGTATCTGCCTGATGCTATTCCGGGGTTCAGTTGGACCGGCGCCTTTACCCATATGGAGAGCAAGTACGTCAAGTTTACCGACCAGTTTTCCGCCAACAACGTCATCACGCAGGTCAATCAGGCCGGGCATCATGTGCCGGCCGTCGAGAAGAATGTCTTGAACACGAAGATGGCTTACCACCACGCGGCGTCCGGAATCGGCGGCTGGGTGGAGGGGAGTTGGATCGACAGCTTCTTCGTCAACAACAGCAACACGCTGGGATCGCCGGCCTATCTGCTTTTCAACGCCAATCTGAACTACAATATTCCTATCCGGAACAACAGCTTCATCCGGTTCGCCAAGTTCTATGTGGAGCTGGATAATCTGTTCGACAAGAAGTATGTGGCCAATGCTGTGCCGTCCGCGGACAGCACACCGGATGCGAACAAGCAGGCATTTCTGCCGGGTCTTGGCCGATCGGTGTATCTTGGTGTCACGCTGGGATTGTTCTAAGGAGTAAGTCCTCGACGGGGTCGCCATGCGGCGGCTCCGTCGAATGGACAATTGCGGTAGATGTTTTTGCAGGAATGCTTTGCTTGAGCAACGCAGGATTCTGTAGCACAAGTGAGCAGCCATCGGTAGACAGTCTCGGAGGTTCGGCGTACATGAGTACGCTGAAAGGGTAGATAGGATATGAGCGGTCGTTCTATGAGAGCAGTCGGGAGTGTCATCGCTGGTATTACGGCGGTGGTCTATTTTGGATTGGTCTGTCTGGCCGCCACCTGTTCGCTGGCCCTGCCGGTGTTCTCCCAAGCCGGCGGCCATGAGCAACATCACAGTCACGACAGTCATGAGACCGCGCATTCTTCTCTCTGCGCCTGGGCCTGCCAGGCCACTCCGGAGGCCGGCTTAGTCGTATCGGTTCCAGACGGCTTGTTCGAGCTGGTGGCGCTGGTCCCGACCGGTTCTCCCGTTCAGTCAATCTCAGTCTCTTCAGTGTCACTCCTCCGCTCCCGTGCTCCTCCCGTGCTCCCGCTCGGATAATTCAGGCGGGACGCGTTCTTCGATTTTCAGCTTCAACGCGAGGGGGCTCTCGAACTTCAAGTGAGCCGGTCTACGCCTCGCCGAACGCTTTCCACCTGAGCAATCCGGGTTGTCCCGGTCTGTCTCGAAACATGTGTGTGGTTCGGGTGTGGCGGCCTCCTCGCCCGGACCCACTGGAGCGCAGACTCTCTCCACTGAGTCTCCGCTCCGGCCTTTGGGTGGATATCTGTGGATTAACCAAGAGGAGAGGGAGCTATGAAGCTTGGTCTCATGGGGATTGGATTGGCGATGTGGCTGAGTCTGTGTACGCCGGTTCAGGCGGATGAGGGCTCTCAGGCGGCGACCGTGCCGGAGCAGAAAGATGCCGCTGCCGGTCAGGTCATTGTTCAGATCGGCGGACGATTCTGCGAATACCATCGCGATGAGGTCGAAGGGGCGCTGCGGCGCTTTCCTACGGTGCAGTCCGTGGAGTTCTTGAACGATCACGGTACGGTGTTGGTGCGCTATCAGCCCGACGGAGTTCCGCCGATGCAATTGGCGGCGTCGGTTGAGCAGGCGCTTGCGTCGGGAATCGGCTGCAAAGCTTGGGTAGATCGCGGCGGTTCAGGGCAAGCTAAATCATAAGGAGGCTGAGGATGAAAAAGTGCGGACTCATGCTGGCGGCGGTGTGCATGCTGTGGGGATGCAGCGAAATGGGGACGGCCCCGGCGGCGAAGGCGCCGGCGAAGCCGAAAGATGGCGAATTGGCGTATCCGGCGGACTATAGAACCTGGCCGAAGTTTCTCTCTGAAGTGCAGCGGCCGGATGCGAAACAGATACGGGAGCTCGTCGTGAACCAGGCCGGTGCGCGAACAAGCCAGGGACAGATGTTTCCCAGCGGCACCGTGATGGTGATGGAACTATATAAGGCAAAGATGAACGGGGAGGTGCCGGAGACCGGCGCAGACGGCAAGCTCATCAAGGGCGATCTGGCGAAAGTGTTTGTGATGGCCAAAGGCGATGGCTGGGGGCAGGACGTGCCGGACAATCTGAAAAACGGGAATTGGGTCTTCTCCGCCTTCGGTCCGGACGGCAAAGCGCTGGCCGAAGATTTCACGAAGTGCCGCGCCTGCCACGCGCCGCTGGCGGCAAAAGATTTTGTGCATCGCTATGACGAGTATTTCGACAAGCGGATAGCGCGCTAACTGAGTAATGATGTGGGGCGTTGGGATCTGCGGGTGGACTGACCTCCTGACGCAGATCTCACCAGGGGGAGCGCGGGTTGGGCGCTCCCCCGCCACACCGTTACCCGTTCGGGGAGAGAATGATGGAACCGCCGTTGTTGCGTGTTCAAGAGGCGGCCGCGCTGCTCAGAGTCAGTAAGTGGACGATCTATCGATGGATCGAGGAGGGCCGCTTGCGCGCGACGAAGATCGGTCGTGGGAGCCTGCGAATCTTTCGCGCGTCGTTGAACGGACTTATCGAAGGCCAGCGTACCGATCAGGTGAGTCAGGAAGCGGATGGGCGAGGCAAGGTGGTTCACGTGCGATCGAGTCTCCGTGCGAGCAAGAGGCGAGGATGAATCGGAAACGGGTCTGGCGGTTGTGCACCCTTCTTCCAGACCTGCCCGGGGACTCGGAGGTGGCCTCCCTCCGAGTCCCCGGCCCTTCGGGGGAACAAAAGAGGCGGTGCGCTCTCGCCTGTACGGGAACTCGGAGGTGAATTCCTCCCAAGTCCCCGGCCCTTCGTGGAAAGGATGAGGTGATCCATGCTCGGCAGTCTCGAAATGACCCGTGACGCGTTCGTCAGCGCCGTGACACGGAAAGATCCCGGCGACTACGCGCTTAACGTGGTCGTCGTCCGGCTTCTGGCGATTGCGCTGACGGTGTCTCGTTGGCGGACGAATCCGGCGCAGGTGCAGGGCATGTCCGTGCCGAAGCACTACCGGACGTGGCCGCTGATCGAGTCCGAGGTGGATGTATCCGGGGTTTCCCGATATCTGAGATTTGCCGTCTGTCCGAAGGCGGCATCGGTGCCCGACGAGGACACGTTCCCGGTCGGGACGACACTGGTGGTGGAAACCTTCTCGTCCGCCCCTGTGACTGGGGGACAATTGCGATCGGTCTTTGTCATGGAAAAAGTGTCGAGCCTGGATCACCAGGGCATGGGGCGCCGTTCGCGTGAAGGATGGGCCTATGCGACCTACGATGCGGTCGGCCGGGTGGTGGCGAGCGATGCCTTGGATTGCGGCATCTGCCGATTGCCGGTGATGTGAAGAGACCCAAGGCGGACACGTGTTCATGCCTGTGGGCGGGACTCACAGGGGTTGGACTGCGCTGACCACGCAGAGAGTCCTGCATAGAGAGGGGCGCATGCCCATGCGCTTCCCTCTCCCTGCCTCAATGAAGGTAGATCTGCCGCTGTAGCATCCATGAGCATTGATCGGTAGACGGACTTTCCAGAACTCCGTACAGTTCGCCCCCTTTTCTCCACGTGATATGAAAGCGGTGGTGTGATTAGAACGATGTATTCGACAGGTGCGACGCTGCTGTGCCTGCTGTATCTGCTGCTGGCGGGACAGGTCGCCGTCTGTTCGCACGAGTCGTTGCTCCAGCAGGAGTCGGATCACGGTTCCGGCGAGAGCGATGAGCCTGAACTGTTCTGCGGAGGAGACTGCCAGAACAGCTCGTCGGTGGCGATCGTCTCGTCGCCCCCTGCGAGCGCTTTCTTCCCACTGGTCATTGGATTGGCCATGGTCGCCGGCATCCCGGTTTGGTTTATTCAGTTGCCCCTGGCCTCCTCGCGGGCGCCGCCTTTCGCCGACCTCGCGTAATTCCTCTATCTCTCTACAACGCTATTCCAAGGAGCATGCAATCATGGCTACGCGATGTGGCTGGCTGAAGTTTTGCCGGTCGGTGGTAACTATTGGTGTCGTCAGTGTGATGGGTCCGGGATGGGGATGGTCGGAATCCTGGGCGCAAACGTCGGTTGCACATGGAGAAGAGCCGCCGGTGTTGGAAATGGCTCCCATCCAGGTGGAAGGCCAACGAATTGAGAACGTGGAGTCGGTCAAGAAGGAGATGGCCAGGCGGCCGGGCAGCAATATCCTCATCGAGGAGAAACAGATTACAGAGTCACGGGCGATGAACCTCAATGACGTCTTGCAATTCGCGCCCGGCGTGCGTTTCCAGTCACGCTTCGGCGCGGACGAGGGGCAGTTCCAAATCCGCGGCACCTCGCTGCGCAATAATTATCATCACCGCGGCATCAACATTCTCATTAACGGCATTTTCTTCGGGGACGCAGATGGGTTCTCCGACTTCGAGTCCATCGATCTGCTGGCCTATGAGCGCATCGAAGTCTATAAGGGCGCGAATGCGTTGCGGTATGGGGCTAATACGATCGGGGGAGCGATCAACTTTGTGCCCCGCACCGGCTACAGCGCCTCCATTCTTCAGATGCGCATGCTCGCGGGAAGTTTCGGCATGGTCAGCGGCCAGGTCTCCAGCGGAAAAGTCACGGAGCCTTTCAAGATCGGTGACATGAACGCCACCGCTGACTACTACATCAGCGTCTCCGGTAACCGGCAGGATGGCTTTCAGGACCACAGTCAGCAGGCCAGAGAGCGCATCAATGCCAACGTGGGTTTGCAACTCGGTACCCATCAGGAAATTCGCGCGTACTTTCTCCAATCGGTCGTGTCCGAAGCCATTCCCGGCGCGCTGACCAACCAGCAATTGTCTCAAAACCGGAGGCAGGCCGGTGGACAAACGCCTTTTGCGGTGCCGGGATTTTTCGCCTGCGTGACAAACAACCAGACCTGCCAATGGGGGCGCTATTACAATCAGCAGCGGCTCGGCATTGCCTATCATAATGAATTTGCCGTCAATCAATTCGTCGAGATTATCCCCTACGTGTCGAATCAGTATGTCGATCATCCGATCTTTCGGACGCTTCGGCAGAGCACGCAGAACGTGGGCGGCGAAATCCGTTATGTGAATACCAATCAGTTGTTCGGTATGAACCACTCGTTCACGGCCGGCCTTCAGCCGCGCTATGGAAACCAGAAGCAAACCAGGCATGTGAACATCAACGGAAGCATCGGCGCCCTGGCCCAGGAATATCGGGCCAAATCCACCTATATTGGGGCGTATGCTGAGGATGCGCTCGATGCGACGAAGGACTTGACGCTTGTGGTCGGTGGCCGGTGGGATCACAGTACGCGGGAGGCCACGATTCAGAACTACGGGCCAGCGGGCAATCCGTTCGATCCGACGATCGCGTCCACGCCGACCACGGCGCAACGGCCGCTGCGGCATTTCGATGCGCTCAATCCGAAGCTCGGATTCGTCTATCGCACGACGCCGACCTCGCAGATGTACTTCAATGCCAGCCGATCATATGAAGCGCCGCTTAATGTCGAACTGCTCTCCTCAGTCAATGCCAACGGAAGCGCCAATACCGGGTTTCTCGATCTCGATGCGCAACGCGCCTGGCAGTTTGAGTTGGGGCACAGGGGGACCTCTGCGGACAAACGCTACTCCTGGGATGTGACGGTCTACGATTTAGAAATGCAGAAAGAATTGCTGGCGTCGGTCATCAACAATCAAGACACCTTTCAGAATGCCGGAGGCACCCGCCACACCGGCGTCGAAGCCGGCGGGGCCATGGTGCTGACGAAGGGCTTGTTCGCGCAAAGCGGCGGCAAGGAGGATAGTCTCCAAACGCGAGTTGCCTACACCTGGTCGCGCTTCAAGTTCACGGACGATGTGTATGGCGCCGGGACGCTCATTGCGAAAGACGGGAACACGGTGGCGGGCGCGCCTGAGCACAATCTGAATCTCGAAGTCCGCTACGATCATCCCGCCGGTTGGTGGGTGGCGCCGAACGTGGAATGGTCGCTGTCGGGCTTCTATGTGGACTACTTGAATACGGTGAAGAACCCGTCCTATTTCGTGCTCAATATGAAGTCCGGCTGGAATATCACGGACCGGCTCACGCTCTATGCGGAAGGACGCAACCTGACTAACGCAACCTATGCCGGATCGGTCGTCGTGAACGACTCGATCAACCGGTTTGCCAATCCTGCGCAAGGCATCAGCGCCTATGGGGGCATCGAATACAAGTTCTGATCGAAGCGAGCGGCGGCGGTTGCCGCCGCTTGTTGCCACTGACAGTGGCAGAGGAGGATGTGTTGTCTAGCTGGATCGATGGTTTAAGCAAGATGCGAGCGAGCCGCTGGAGAGACCGCAGCGTTATTGCTGCTCTCAGTATGGTTCTGAGAGGAGCGGGAGTCGTGGCGGCGCTCCTCATGATGCTCTGTCCCATTGCATCCGGGCAGGGGAGGTCTGGCGGCGAAGCGGCCGGCGGATCTTTGTTGAAGCACTACGAGTTGGTCAACGGGCGATGGTTCGATGGGCGTGAGTTTCAGGATGCCACGTTCTATACGATCGACGGCCGACTGACGAAAACAAAACCCGCCGTCGTGGATGAACGGATCGATCTGAAGGGCGGCTTCGTCGTTCCGCCGTTCGGCGAAGCCCACAATCACAACGTCGAAGGGCCGTGGAATCTGGACGCGGTCGTGGCGCGCTACCTCCACGACGGAGTGTTTTACGTGAAGAATCCCAACAGCATTCGGGAATTCACGGCGCAAATTGCGCCGCGCATCAATAGGCCGGCCGGCATCGAAGTGGTCTTTGCGAATGCCGGCTTGACCTCTTCCGGCGGGCACCCGGTTCCGTTGTATGAACACGTGCTGCGGGAGTCCCGATATCGGGCTGTCATCGGTGAGGTGCCGGCCGGCTGGTTCAATGACCGGGGCTATGTTGTGATCGATCGTGAAGCAGATATTCAAAATAAGTGGAGCCGTATTGTCGCGGGCAAGCCGGACTTGCTCAAAATCTATCTCGTTCATTCGGAAGAAATCGAGCGTCATCGTGACGCGGGTGGGTCTCATGTCCGGAAGGGACTCGATCCTGGGCTAGTTCCGGGGATTGTGGCACAAGCCCATCGTGCAGGGTTACGAGTGTCGGCGCATGTCGAAACGGCCGCAGATTTTCGGCTGGCTTTGTCGGCGGGTGTCGATGAAATGGCGCATGTGCCGGGGTGGTTCCTGGAGCCGACCGACCAGGATTTAGGCATGATGCTGACCGAAGAGGACGCGCGTCTCGCGGCCAAGGCTGGAGTGATCGTGACGACGACTACGGTCGCGATGAAACCGGCTGAGGGCGGGCACGGACAGCATGCGCCGCACCACGATGCGCATGGAACTCATAGCCAGGGTGGTCATGCGCTTTCGATGGACTCCACATTGTGGCAGCGGGCGAAAGCCGTGCAGCGTCACAATATCGGCTTGCTTCATCGCCACGCCGTCAAACTCGCGATCGGCAGCGACCATGCCGAGACGTCGCTGGCCGAAGCGCTGCATCTGCACGAACTCGGGATCTTCGACAATCTGACCCTGCTCAAGCGGTGGTGCGAGGATACACCACGGTCTATCTTTCCCGATCGGAAGATCGGATCACTCAAAGAAGGATTTGAGGCGAGCCTTCTTGTTCTGAGAGCCAATCCGCTCGAACGATTCGAGGCGGTCACGAAGATCGATTTTCGAATGAAGCAGGGCCACATTGTTGCGGTGGAGCAGGGCGAGTCATGGACGCATTAAAAGAGATCGTGGATTACGGGGTGATCGGCCTCTTGTTGGTGCTGGGGTTAGTGGCGTCAGGCGTGGCGATCGAGCGGTGGAGGTATTTTCAACGCATCAATCCCGCCGAGTTTCAGCATCGCGACACGTTGGAGATGGCGCTCACAAAGCATTTAGTCGTGATCGGGACCATTGCGGCGAACGCGCCCTACATCGGCCTCCTCGGGACAGTGCTCGGTATCATGCTGACGTTCCACACGATGGGCACATCGGGGGCGCTCGCGGTTTCCACGATCATGGTCGGGCTAAGTTTGGCATTGAAGGCCACGGCGGTCGGACTCCTCGTCGCGATTCCCTGTGTCGTCATGAACAACGTGTTGCGCCGTCGCGTGAGTGAACTGCTCACCCTGCATCAGGCGCAACATGGATCGTGAACTCAATAACATCAACGTGATTCCATTGGTCGACGTAATGCTGGTCCTGCTCGTGATCGTATTGACCACGGCGACGTTTGTGACGACCGGGCAGGTGCCGGTCGAGTTGGCCAAAGCGGCGACCGCCGGCAACCGGCCGGATAAGCCGCTCATCGTGACGGTGACGGCGGAGGGGGAGTTGTTTGTGGCGGATCGCCTGGTGGCTGATGCGCAACTCGATGCGATGCTCCTGTCCTATCCTCGCGAGTCGCAGGTCCTGGTACGGGCCGACAAAGTGACGCGATTGGAGCGGTTTGTCTCGATCGTCGATCGCATCCGCGGCTTGGGCTTCCGGCAGGTGAGCCTGGAAGTGATTCGCGCGTGAATCACGAGCCGCTCCGTCTCTCTGTGCACGGTGTAGCATCCGTGAGCGGATGTCTGTAGACCTAGAGGGAAGCATGGGCTAGAAACGTGTGGCCCGTGCTCCCACGTCTTGTGGATCGAGTCCCGGATATGAATTGGAAGACACTGATCACCCTCCTCCTCCTCCTGCCGATCTTCGAGTGGTACGGGCTGCCTCCCCTCCAGAGTACCGTCGAAATCGCGGAGTACTTTATTCTGTTGCCTGAGGAGTCGCACTGTAAAGCAGTCTGTGTGCATCCCTCCTCCCTGGTCGACCCGCCTCAGGCATCGGCTCCGTTCGATATTCCCTATGAAGAACGTGTCCCCCATGAGCAGCTCATCGCACTGCTTCCTCATCATCACACCGCGCGGGACCGACCGCCGTCTCTGTTGTGTTCGACTAGCCATAGCCTCCGCGCGCCTCCCACGCTGATTCTCGCGTAACGCAGTCCTGCGCCATCGTCGGCCGTCTGTCTCCCTTCGAGGGTGCTCCCCTCGGAGGTGGCCGATAGCCCGTGAGAATCATCGAGGAGCATTATGAATTTGTCATCGATCATACACACCTGTTCCCAGCACCAACCTCGGCTCAGTATGAGCCGCGGCTTTTCAGTGATTTTCGGCTCTGTCATCCTCTCCCTGGTGGTGACGGCTTGTATCGGGCCGATCAAGCCGGTGCCGACCCAGCAGAGTCAGGAGGCGGCACCACCAACGGAAACAGCCGACGCGCAGAAACGGGTTGAACCAGTTTCATCCGAGGCGCCGCTTTCACCACAACAGACACCACTTGTGCCGCTTCCACCGATTGGGATGGGCCAAGTCACTGCATCGCAAGGAAGAGAAGAGCTGCCGGGAAAGGACGAGATGCCGGTGCTGGAGGCGAAGCCGGTGCTTGTCGTCGCATCGCGCGAATCATATGTTGTGCAGAACGCCACCAGCGGCACCAAGACAGATACGCCGATCATGGAAACGCCGCTGAACATCCAGGTGATTCCCCAGCAGGTCTTGAAGGATCAGCAGGTCATCAGCATCGACCAGGCGTTGAAGAATGTCAGCGGTGTCACTACGACAAAGGCGGTGAACGGTGGGTTTGACCAACGATTCTTTTTACGCGGCTTCGAAACCGACACCCTCTTCCGTAACGGGTTTCGAATGGATGGTGGCGATGGTGGCTTCGGAAATGGCCAGCAATTTGCCAACGTAGAGCGCATCGAAGTGTTGAAGGGACCGGCGGCGATTCTGTACGGGCGGGTCGAGCCCGGCGGCATGATCAATGTGATTACCAAGCAGCCCCTGGCGGCGCCATATTATGCCCTTACCCAGCAATTCGGCTCCTATGCGCTGTACCGCACCAGTCTCGACGCCACCGGTCCGTTGACGAAAGACGATACCCTGCTGTACCGGTTCAATATGTCCTATCAGAACAGCGGCTCGTTCCGCGATCTGGTCACGGACAAGAATGTGTTCCTGGCCCCCGTGCTGAAATGGAACATCAGCCCACGGACCCAGGCGACGCTGGAAATGGAGTACCAACATGCGAACTCCAGCGTCGATACGCAACTCTTACCGTTCGTAAACAATCAATTTGTCGATCTCCCCCATAACCGGAATCTGCAGGAGCGCAATCCACTCGAAACTGAGCATATCTTCGCGGGCTTCAATTGGTCGCACCAGTTCAACGATGACTGGTCCATCAAGCACCAGTTCGCGTTCAAGCGGAAGGAATTTAACCAGGGTGTCGGTTATTTTGTGTTCAATATTAATCCTGACCACCAGGTGGACCGCTTTCTTCTCAGTGGTCACAATACAGACGATACGTATTCCACCAATCTGGATCTGACCGGACACTTCAAGACTATGGGGCTTGAGCACACCGTACTGCTCGGCGGCGATTATTATCGATTCGACAATTCCGGTGAACGATTCAATGGCGGTTTTGCCCTTCCTTCTTCCATCAATTATGACAATCCCGTCCATCCAGGTACTCCTGCGGCGATCGATCCGACTTCAAGATTTCTCTTGAATACTCACACCGATAATTACGGCCTGTACCTGCAGGACCAAATCAAGTTGCCGTACCATGTTCATGTCATGGGCGGACTGCGCTACCAATATGTGCGTTCAACAAATGAGAGTGCAGGCGCAGACGGAGTGTTTACCCCAGGTGCTCCACAAACAAACGATGCCGTTACCCCACGGGTCGGCCTCTTGTGGCAACCGCAACAATGGTTGAGCCTGTACAGCAATTATGCGGAGAGCTTTGGCGCGAATCCGTTCGGAGTGAGCTTCGGAGGCATAGACTCATCAGGCAACGTCTTGCCAGGCAAACCCTTGGGCCCGACCAGCGCCCAGCAATGGGAAGTGGGTGCTAAAACCGAGTTCTTTAATGGCCGCCTACGTGCCACCCTGGCCTATTACAACCTGACCAAGCAAAACGTGGCCACGGCGGATCCCGCACATCCAGTCGAATGCGGGGGCGGCCCGTGCTCTCTCGCGATCGGCGCAGTCCGCAGCAAGGGGCCGGAACTGGATATCCAGGGCGAAATCCTGCCGGGCTGGAACGTGATTGTCTCGTACACCAACCAGGATGTCCGCATCACCAAAAGTAACGACACGGCGGAGGCGGGCAGCACCTTTCTCGTGGGCAACCGCATGCAGTTTGTGCCGCGTAATGTCGGGAGTGTGTGGACGACCTACGAGGTTCAGCAAGGGGACTTGAAGGGCTTGAAGCTCGGCGGCGGCGTGAACGGGCAGGATGGCTCGTACGATGCGGCGAATACATTTAAATCCCCCGGTTATGTCCTGGTAGGACTCATGACCGGGTACAGCTACCACATCGGCACGTCCAAGGTGACGGCGCGACTCAATGTCCATAACCTGCTCGACAAGGCCTATTTTACCAATGCCACTCCTTACCCAGCTAGCGGCTTTGGTTATGGC
The DNA here is from genome assembly GCA_013140455.1 of Nitrospira sp. Lineage (GTDB taxonomy): Bacteria > Nitrospirota > Nitrospiria > Nitrospirales > Nitrospiraceae > Nitrospira_D. The sequence goes on from JABFSU010000037.1 coordinate 21,157, forward strand.
ACCTTCAGCACCCCGCGCACGTTTTTGGGGTCGATTACTATTGAGTATTAGCCATGGCTAAATGGGCCGGCAAAGGCGAGCCATGACCCGCCGTTTCTGGGTATTAGTGCATCGCTATGCAGGGCTGTTCATGGCCGGCTTCCTCATCGTGGCGGGGCTCACGGGCAGTATTCTCGCCTTTGATGGCGAGCTCAACCGCTGGCTCAATCCGTCGATGCGGGTGGAGCCGCAGGCACAGTCGATGCTCGATCCGTTCGAGCTGCGCGAGCGAGCGCTGGCGCTATTGCCACAAGGCCGGATCAATGCCATCAGCTTTCCGCAACAACCTGACGAGGCCTATTCGGCACGCGTCGAGCCGCGCGAAGATCCCGTCACCGGCCAACCCTATGAACTCGCGTTCAACCGCGTCACGCTCGATCCTTACAGCGGGGCTGAGCTGTCACGGGCCAAAGAGCTGGAGGGGTTCTGGCCGCTCACGCGGCAGAACGTCATTCCCTTCATCGTCGCGCTACATTATCGGCTCGCGGTCCCCGGCTCCATCGGTACCTGGCTCTTCGGGATTGCAGCGGTCATCTGGACGATCGATTGCTTCATCGGGCTCTATCTGACTCTGCCGGCTTGGACTCGCAGGCAGACAGACGGCGAGTCCCCAGGCATGGGTGCGCGTCACTCGTGGTGGATTCGATGGATGCCGTCGTGGTTGGTGAAATGGGGAAGCAAGCCCTATCGGCTCAACTTCGACCTGCATCGGGCGAGCGGGCTCTGGACCTGGGTCATGCTGTTCGTGTTGGCCTGGTCGAGCGTGGCGTTCAATCTCTACAACGAACTGTATACACCGGTGATGAAGGCGTTGTTCAAGATGCAGGATCCCTTCGCCGATGTCTTGGATCTCTCGAAGCCACGCCCAGATCCGACTATGGCCTGGCGTGAGGCGCATGAAGTCGGCACGCGGTTCATGGCCGAGCAGGCCCGGGTGCGAGGCTTTACCGTGCTGCGAGAGGAAGCCTTGTCTTACGACCCAGGAAAGGGGGTGTTTTTCTATAGTGTACGGAGTGATCGGGATGTCAGCGACGAGTTTGGCGGAACTGCCGTGTTCTTCGATGCCACGACGGGAACGTTTGCCGGCCTGAACTTGCCATCCGGCCAGGATGCGGGCACCACCATCACGAATTGGCTTATCACCCTCCATGTGGCGGCGATTTGGGGCGCGCCGTTTAAGATCTTCGTCTGCGTGATGGGCGTGGTCGTGGCGATGCTTTCCATCACCGGCGTCTATCTGTGGTTCAAGAAGCGGCGGTCGAGAGCGGTGGCCAAGGCACGACGACTCCAGCCAAGGATTACTGCGCCTGGGTGAAGGAGGATGTTGCCCGTGGCTCGATCACCTGTCACGCACTATCTGTAGCATCTGCCAGCAGCGTTCGGTAGACAGACCGTTGGCAGCAGCGTATAGCGTATGTGGACAGGAGAGAGGTGTACAGCGTGATTCGGCCAGGTTTGTCGCAACAACGTGTCTATCTCGCCGGGTTTGTGGCCCTGGTGTATGTCTCGCTCGTCGTGCTGACGTCGACCTGCGCATTCGGGCATGCCGATATGTCCGGTAGCCACGCGCACCATGGCTCGTCCGAATCCGCTCCCCACAATGCCCTCTGCGCCTGGGCCTGCCAGGCGACTTCTGATGCCGTCGTGTCCATTGCATTTCCGATGGCATCGAGCGGGCTCGTCGTTCAGCTGGTCGTGGCGTCGTCCGATCCACCTGCCTCATCCTCCTTGTCAGTCCTCCACTCCCGCGCGCCACCGTCGGGTCACATGGTCCTCATCGGATAAGGGACTCTTGCGGCCTGTTTCAGACTGATGTTTCTCGCGTTCCCCTATTCGATCGCAGCCATGCCCACGCATCATTGACAGTTGTTGAACTATTTCATGTCCGGGCCAGGCGGCCTCCTGTCCGGACCAGTGCGGGGCGCAGGTACACTTTCTGTGGTCTGCGCCCCGCCCTAACGGCCACGCGAGGTGTCCGATGAAGCCCATACGGTTCGCGCTCTTCATGACGTTCTTGATCCCTCCGATGTGCAGCGCCTGGCTCGCGCAGGCGCACGAAGGCCATACCCATGTGATGGGCGCCGTCTCGTCCGTGAGCACCAGCCAACTGGTCGTGCAAACCAAAGACGGACATACCGAGACGATTCAGCTGGACCACAACACGCGGTACCGCGCCGCCGGCGTGGCGACCAGCAGCGCGACGATCCAGGTCGGCGATCGCGTGGTCGTCGAAGTGACGGAGGAGGCGAACGGCCTCCGCGCTGCCGAAGTGCGGTACGCGCCTGCCGCGCCGAGGGCGCCATGACGGAGCGACGACGTGCGTCATTCGAATATGCGCGCCAGCCACAATGGTTCTGTCGCCAGAAACGAGGTGATCGATGTCTCTGATTCTCGATAGCACGCAACAGGCGTTCGTACAGGCGATGCAGACGGGAGACGCCCGTCAGAAGGCGTTGCATATCGTCGTCGTGCGGCTGCTGGCCGTCGCCCTGATGGTGACGGACTGGCGCCAGCCGCATGGCTCGACTGCCCCGCAGGCGGCGCCGAATCACTATCGGGCTTGGCCCATGGTGGAGTCCGAGATGGAGTCGCGCGGTCTCCGTCAGCGGCTGAGATTCTACGTGTGTCCCCAGGCCGCGATCCTCTCAGACGACCAGCTCTTTCCAATCGGCACGGTCTTTATCGTGGAGACTTCTAGGATGGAGGGGCCCGATAAGTCGCTCGTCACGCGGTTTGTGATGGAGAAATATGCCGGTGTGACGACCGGCGAGTCGGATCCCGTGCCATACGGGGCCTGGGTTGCCACAACATATGGTCCGGGGGGTGAAGTCCTGCAGATCGACGCAGCATCCTGCGGTATCTGTCGTCTGCCGCTTGAATGAGACCAATGTCACTGCGGAACGGGCGAGAGATGTGCGAGGGGCGGGACAGTCAAAACATTGAACCTTCGCCTGCTTGTGCGCTCGACCGAGGGCTTCGTCAGCCGTTTAGTGCGGATCGATCGCAGACCGCTCACAACATGAAAGAAGGACTTATGACTATTATAAGACAACGGGATCGTGGCTCATGGCGACAGGCGATCTCTCTCGCCGTCATGCTCTTTGTCGTCTTGCCCCTGCCGGCTCTGGCCGGGTCCGGTTCGTCCGATCTCTGGCAGACCTTGACGGAGGCGGGGATTGCTGCGCGGCAAGAGGCCCGGTACGACGACGCGGAGCGCTTGTTGCTACTGGCGGGCCATGAGACCGAACAATTCACATCGGAAGACCCGCGTGTCGCCGTGACCCTGAACCAGTTGGGGCTGGTCTATCACGCGCAAGGGCAGTACGCGCGCGCGAAACCCTGTTACGAGCAAGCATTGGTCCGATGGGAACGGGCCCTGGGCCCCGAGCATGCGGATGTGTCGTCCGCGCTGAACAATCTCGCGGAAATCTATCTGGAAGAGGGCGATCTCGCGCAGGCAGAATCCTATTACCTCCGCTCCCTGGCGATCGGCGAACGGGTGTTAGGAGCGGGGCATCCCGAACTGGCGGTCGGCTATAACAATCTGGCCGGGCTCTACCGCAAACAAGGCCACTTCGCGCAGGCGGAAGCGAAGTTCCGCCTGGCCCTGGCCCTCGTGGACGGCGCCGACCCCTCGGCGTCGATCGATCCCGCGCCGATTCTCAACAATCTGGCAGCCCTCTATAAAGAGCAGGGGGTCTATGTGTATGCCGAACCGTTGTATCGGCAAGCCCTGGCGCTTCGCCGCGCGCGGTTCGGCGATCGCCATCCGGCGGTGGCCATTTGCCTGAACAACCTGGCCAATCTGTACCATGCCCAAGGGCTGTCCGAATATGCGGATCGCTACTATCGTGAGGCGCTGGTGGTCAGCGAAGCGGGGGCAGGAGCGGAGGCCGCGCTCACCGGGACGATTTTGGGGAACTGGGCCTGGTTGGTCCATGAACGAGGGCTGACGGACGAAGCGACACTCCTCTACCAGCGGGCACTGGTGATTCAGCAGCAGACTCTTGGGCGCGATCATCCGATGGTGGCGATGATCCTGGACCGCTACGCCGCCCTCTTGTCCGATCTCGGCCACTCGCTGGAGGCGAATCGGTTTGCCGCACGAGCGGCGGCGATTCGCGCTCAGCAGAGCAATCCGTCCCGTTCGACCGTGCTGGGTCAGCCGAAGGTGACGAGTCAGGAGGTCCCGATTCCGTGAGGCCGGGAGAGAAGGAAGTACCACAGCGGAAGTCAATTCGCCCACAACCGAGGAGGACCGTACAATGATGCAGCTCAGAGTTGCCATGGTGATCAGCGCATGCGTCATGATGGGGTTAACCATGCTGTCGGAGGATTCGCTGGCGGGGAAGGGAGCGGACCATGTCCAGGAGGTAATCAAACACGCCAAAGAAGGAATCGCGCATACCAAGGAAGCGATCCATCACATCGAAGAGTCCGTCAAGGGCACCGGCGACGCGCATGCTCAGGAAGCGTTGCAACATGCCAAGGAAGCGATTACGCACGCAGAAGAATCGATCGCGCATGCCGAGATGGCAGGGAAAAAGCCGGAAAGAAAGCCGAAGGCGAAATAGCGCGTCCGTTGCATCGTGAAGAGGGAGAGCCATGGATCGTGAACTCAACAACATCAACGTGATTCCATTGGTCGACGTGATGCTCGTCCTGCTCGTGATCGTCTTGACCACGGCGACCTTTGTGACGACCGGGCAGGTGCCGGTCGAGTTAGCCAAAGCGGCCACTGGCCGGACAAGCCACTCATCGTGACGGTGACGGCGGAAGGAGAGTTGTTTGTGGCGGATCGTTTAGTGGGCGAGGCGCAACTCGACGCCACGCTCCAGGCCTACCCACGCGAGTCGCTGGTTCTGGTCCGGGCCGACAAAGTGACTCGGTTGGAGCGGTTCGTGGCGATCGTGGATCACATTCGCGGCTGAGGCTTTCGGCAGGTGAGCCTAGAACTGATCCGCGCGTGAATCCTGAGCCGCTTGGTCTGGCGGCTCAACTTGTAGCATCCGTGAGCAGATGCCGGTAGACGGGCTTCTGGGTTGTTTTGTAGACTCGCGGCATTCTTGTTCGAAAGGTGTGATCGGTGACGAACGTCCTTCGCTCTATGCATATGACTCGGCGATCTGGCCAGGGGCCGCTGGTGTTAGCGGGATTGGCCTGTCTCTTGGTCATCATTCGTCTCGTGGCTGGGTATATCTGTGCTACTTGCCCAAATACGGAGTTCGACGCGATCAACGCGCGCACGTTTCATCTCCACAGCGCGAGCGATCACGATCCCTGTCTTCATGGCAAGTCGGTACAGCCGAGTCCATTCACGGGCTGGGCCTGCGTGGTCACGCACGATGAAGGGGCGTTCATCCTGCCGGAGATTCCCCGTCTGCCGGTCGTGGTCTCGGTCTTCGTGCCCTTGGTGCTTCTGCTCGTTTCCTATCGAACGCTTCCCCTGATTGCGGCCCATGGCCGTGGTCCTCCCGCTTCTCACTCCTAACTTCAACGATCCAACGTCAGTGAACATTTACGAGCCGGACGTCCGTACGGTCCGATCTCGCCTGCGTGTCGCCCCGGTGTCGTTCTACGCCGGGGAGCATACGGTCTGGAGACAGACTCCGTATTGCTGTGCCGCAGGAGGGGTGGTGGCCTGCTCGCGAGGTGCCGGCTCTCAGAGACACGGTGCCTGCCATGAGGCAGGTGTGTGCGGGAGAGGGAGTTATGTCGCTATCATCATTGCAATCAGGCCGGTCTCTTCATGTCCGTCTTCATCCAAGGTTATCTCGTCCCTATGGCGCCGCCATCAATCGATTGCTCGGGGTTGTGCTGTGCCTGACGGCGTTCACGGCCTGTATCGGGCCGGTCAAGCCGGTGCCGACGCAGCAGAGTCAGGAGGCGCCGCCTTCTTCAACAGAAACCGCCGACGCCCGGAAGTCTCCTGAGCCGGATTCCCCTGAGGCGCCGCAGCCGGTTGCTCCCCCTGTCCCGCTGCCTTTGCCGTCGCAGGCCGACGCGCCAATTCCCACCGAAGGCGATGTGCCGGTGCTGGAAGCGAAGCCGGTCCACGTCATGGCTCTGCGGGAATCGTACAAGGTGGATCGGGCCACCACGGCGACGAAGACCGATACGCCGATCATGGAGACGCCGGTTTCTGTCCAGGTCGTGCCGCAGCAGGTGTTAAAGGATCAACAGGCGGTCAGACTCGAGACTGCCCTGCAAAATGTCAGCGGCGTGATCGTACAGGGAGGCGCTAATGTGGATACCTCTGACTCCTTTCTCATTCGCGGATTCAATCTCGATACTACCTACCGCAATGGCGTACTTGGTGGTGGGAGCAATGGCGTCGGGAAACGGGAAATGGCCAATGTGGAGCAAGTGGAGGTGTTAAAAGGGCCGGGTGCCATTCTCTACGGGCGTGCCGAGCCTGGAGGGATCATCAATCTTGTGACCAAGCAGCCTTTGGCGACACCCTATTATTCCATTCAACAGCAAGTCGGTTCCTACGATCTTTACCGCACCACTGCCGACGCGACCGGCCCGCTCACGAAGGACGATACTTTGCTCTACCGCGTGAATATTTCATACGAGAATGCCGGATCGTTCCGTCGGTTTATCGAGAATGAATCCGTGTTTATCGCGCCTGTGCTGAAATGGAACATCAGCCCCCGTACCCAGATCACGGCGGAACTCGAATACCAACATATCGACAGGACACGAGAGCCGGGCATTCCCATCATCGGTAATCGTCCTGCTAATCTCGGGCGTGACGTCACGGTCGTCGATCCCGTCAACCTCAGGACGGTTGGAGACCGATATTTTTTCGGCGTCAATTGGTCTCACCGGTTCGATGCGAACTGGGAGGTCAGTCTTCGGTTATCGTCGAGCCATGTGAACTACGGTACCGATAAGTCATTATTTTTCGCACCAGCGGGACCGGACGGGTCACTTGATCGATTCTTCTTCAACGGGCCAGTCGTCGATCACAAGTATCAAAGCATGCTCAATTTGACGGGCCATTTGTCAACCGGAGCCGCAAAGCATACGCTTTTGGTCGGGTACGACTATTTTTATCTGCTGGAAAAATACAGCGGAAGCAATGCGGTGCCTGCGCCGCCATTCAACATCTTCAATCCCACCTATGCCACGGAAGCTCCTGTCTTCGATAACGGCACATTTAATGACAGTTACTCTCAAACATGGCATGGCCTATACGTTCAAGATCAGATCGCATTGCCATACCACATCCATCTCCTGGCAGGGATTCGGTACGACTATGCCGTGGGACGGCACAATAATCTGGACGCCACGACCTATGTGGAGGATCGGTTTAGTCCGCGTGGCGGCTTGCTGTGGCAACCGGTGCCCTGGCTGTCCCTGTACGGCAGTTATACCGAGGGGCTCGGCCCTTCGAGTACGCTGTACAGTACGGATCAAAGCAGAGTACGGCCGCAGACCTCCCAACAATGGGAGACTGGCGTCAAGACTGAATTCTGGGACGGACGGCTTCGCGTGACCGCGGCCTATTTCGACTTGACCAAGCAGAACTTGGCCGTCCCGGATCCCAGCAATCTATTGCGCACTCGTCCACTAGGTGAGGCTCAAACCCGCGGCATCGAATTGGACATCACGGGTGAAATTCTGCCGGGTTGGCAGGTCATCGGCGCGTACACCTATCTTCCCTTTGCCAAAATCACCCAGGACGTGGGGTTTAGCGGATTACCCGGAGACACGGGCAATCAGGGTAACCGATTGTTTCTCGCGGCTCGCGATTTCGGGAGCGTCTGGAGTACGTATCAGTTTCAGAATGAGGCGTGGCGTGGGCTGAAAGTTGGCGGAGGTGTGGTGGCTGTCGGAGAACGGCAAGGCGATGCCGCCAATACCTATCAACTACCGGGGTTTGTGACCGCCAATATCATGGCGAGCTACCGGATGACAGTCAGCGGGAGACCAATGATTGCTCAGCTCAATGTGAATAACTTACTCGATGAACGGTACTTCTCCGGAAGCAATGGTTTTAACTCTGCCGCCTTCGGTACCCCTCGGTTTGTCATGGGGTCAGTGCGCATGGAGTTCTGAATATGTCAGCTGACATCGAGAGCCGTCGGATCGCCCGTTCAACTCCGAGACAGGCGCGGCGACGCCTTTGGCTGGAAGTGCATTCCTACCTGGGTGTATTCGTGGGGGCGCTGCTGGTCGTTTTTGGATTGACCGGTAGCATCCTCGTGTTTTGGCAAGAGCTCGACGAGTGGCTGAATCCCCAACTGCTTACGGTGCCCGTACCAGTGGAAGGTGCGGCGCATCCTCTCTGCGAACTCATCGCTGTCGCGGAGCGAGCTGCGGCTCCCGACAGCAGAATCACGGCGGTGTTCGGTGCGCGGAATCGAGAGGGCGCATTCATTATGAACTTCAGACAATCTTCAGGGGATTGGCAGCGGATCTATGTCGATCCCTACCGGGCCAATGTGGTAGGGACGCGTAATTTTGGTGCACACGAATGGGTACCCGGGTATGTCCTGGATGTTGTCTTCAAAATGCACTATACATTATTTTTGGGCGAGAATGGCCGGCTGGTCACGGCTATCTGTGCGCTGTTCCTGCTCCTTTCATTGAGCACGGGGTTGGTGGTCTGGTGGCCGGTCACAGGACACTGGCGTCGGGCGCTGAGTATCAAATGGCATGTGAGCGCTGCACGACTGAATTTCGATCTGCACAAGATGGTTTCGCTTTATACCCTCATTCCGCTAGCGGCCATATTGTTGTCTGGAGTGTATATGAATGTGAGCGACCCCTTCATCCTCGTAACGCAGTGGTTTTCCCCAGCGACCAGAGGGACTCAAAATGATCTTCGTTCGATCCTCCCGGCATCTCGCACGCGTCCAATCAGACCGGAAGAAGTTTGGTTTATCGTGACAGAACGCTATCCGGAAGGAGAATTTACCGGCATCTATCTGCCGGACAGTGCGACAGGAGTCTATCTCGTGATTCAGCGGCATGTGCCCATGCTTAGCGCATTTTGGGCAGAGAGGACTGTCGCTGTCGACCAATATAGCGGTGCAATCCTTGACGTGCGCGATCCGGCGACCAGGCGGAGCGCCGGGGAAACGTTTCTGGATTGGCAATGGCCGCTGCATTCGGGGCAAGCCTTCGGCATGACCGGGCGGCTGCTGGTGTTTTTCAGCGGGCTGGCCTGTCCGGTCATCTATGCCACCGGCTTTCTCATGTGGTGGCGGAAACGGCGGCTACGTTAGCGCCCTATCCGATCCACCGGGACCCATCACTTGTAGCATCCGTGAGCAGAGGCCGGTAGACGGACGGTATGGCGGTTTTGTAGAGTGGCGACCTTCTCGTATGAAAGGCGGGGGACTGTGCCGAATCTGTTTCATCTCATGCATGACCGTCGCCGGGCCGGGCAGGTGTCCCGCCTCGTTGCCCTGCTGGCTTGTCTGCTCATCGGGATTCGTGTCGCGGCGGCGATGGTTTGCTCCACGTGCTTCACCGATTGGGAGAAGGCGCAATCACGGGCGTTTTACCTCCATGCCGGGGTGGATCGCGATCGTTGCCACCATGGCCTGGCCCAGGCCAGTCCCTGGATCGTCTGGGCCTGCTCCGTCAATGAAGATGAGTCGGCTTTCGTGCTGCCCGAGATTCCCCGTCTGCCGGTCGTGGTCTCGGTCTTCGTGCCCTTGGTGCTTCTGCTCGTTTCCTATCGAACGCTTCCCCTGATTGCGGCCCATGGCCGCGGTCCTCCCGCTTTCCACTCTTAACGCCAACGATCCAACGTCAGTAAATATTCATGAGCCGGACTTCCGTACGGTCCGATCTCGCTTGCGTGCCGCCCCGGTATCGTTCTGCCCCCGGGAGCATGCGGTCTGGAGACAGACTCCGTATTGCTTTGCCGCAGGAGGGGTGGTGGCCTGCTCGCGAGGTGCCGGCTCTCAGAGACACTGTGCACGCCATGAGGCAGGTGTGTGCGGGAGAGGGAGTTATGTCGTTATCATCATTGCAATCAGGCCGGTCTATTCATGTCCGTCTTCATCCTAAATTATCTCGTCCCTATGGAACCGTCATCAATCGATTGCTCGGGGTCGTGCTGTGCCTGACTGCGTTCACGGCCTGTATCGGCCCGATTAAGCCGGTGCCGACGCAGAAGAGTCAGGAGGCGCCGCCTTCTTCAGCAGAAACCGCCGATGACCGGAAGTCTCCTGAACCGGATTCCTCTGAGGCGCCGCGGCCGGTTGTTCCTCCCGTCCCGCTGCCTTTGCCGTCGCAGGCCGACACGCCAATTCCCACCGAGGGCGATGTGCCGGTGTTGGAAGCGAAGCCGGTCCACGTCATGGCTCAGCGGGAATCGTACAAGGTGGATCAGGCCACCACGGCGACGAGAACCGATACGCCGATCATGGAAACGCCGTTTTCCGTTCAAGTGGTGCCTCAACAGGTGATCCGCGATCAGCAGGCGGTGCGCTTAGAGACAGCTTTGAAGAATGTGAGCGGTGTCAGCATTTTCCCAAGCTCAATCGAGGGGACAGACAGCTATATGATCCGCGGATTCGACACGCTGGCCTACTACCGGAATGGTGTACTGAGGCCCACCAATAACACGATCGAAACCGCGAACATCGAGCAGGTCGAAGTGTTGAAGGGGCCGGCCTCGATTCTTTACGGTCGGGCTGATCCGGGGGGCATCGTCAATGTCGTGACGAAGCAGCCGTTGGCGACACCCTATTACTCGTTTCAGCAGCAAATCGGGTCGTATAATTTCTTCCGGACGACCGGCGATGCGACCGGTCCGCTGAATCAGTCCGGGAGTCTCCTCTACCGGTTTAACTTCGCCTATGAGAACTCCGAATCCTTCCGCGACTTCGTCGATCGCAAGACCATGTTCTTTGCACCCGTGGTGCAGTGGAAGGTCAGCCCGCGTACGCAAATCACGGCCGAAATGGAATATCACAATATCAACACGAAGTCGGACGGCATGCTTCCGGCTCTCGGAAACCGGCCGGCCCCGGTTCCGATCAGCCGGTATTTGGATGAACCAAGCTTCAGCAAGAGTGCGAACGAGCGATTCTTTACGGGGATCAATTGGTCGCATGAACTCAACTCAGACTGGAAGATCACCCATCGGTTGTCGGGGGAGTTTATTCATGGGCTGGGTCATAGAGAGATTGTGCCGTTCAGTGGGGTTCAGGCGGATGGGACCGTTCAGCGATTCTTGGCTGCCGTTCCACGGGGAAGCCAAGAGAACCGCTATCAAAGCACACTCAACCTGACCGGTCATGTCGACACGGGAGCGCTGAGGCATACGCTGCTGTTCGGGTATGACTATCTGTATCAAACCGACAAATATGTCGTGGCGAAATGTTGCGACCTGGATCCAGCAACGAATTTTCCGATCAACGTGTTCAATCCGGTGTATGGGGTGGGGATTCCAAGTCTTGATCAAATCCCCGATAACGGTCCGTTCGGCTCGTCACGGTCCTGGCACGGAATCTATATGCAGGATCAGGTCAAGCTGCCATTCAATCTGCATGCGCTGGCGGGCATTCGTTACGATGACGCGGTGTCGAACGATACAGTGTTGAATCAACGAACGGGGAAGGACCACCGTCTCTCTCCGCGCGTCGGTTTGGTGTGGCAACCGATGCCATGGCTCTCGCTCTACGGCAGCTACACGGAGAACTTCGGGCTTCAGAACGCCTTTGATGAAAGTCGTCAGCCTCTGCCTCCGCAGACGGCGCAGCAGTTTGAAGCGGGAGTCAAAACCGAATTCTTCGACGGGCGACTGAGAACGACCGTGGCCTACTTCGATCTGACCAAACAGAATATGGCGATCCCGGTGCCAGGTACGCTTTTCTCCAGGGCGATCGGGGAGGCGCAAACGCGCGGGATCGAATTGGATGTGAGCGGTGAGATTGCTCCCGGCTGGAGCGTCATCGCGAACTACACGTATATGCCGTTTGCCAAAATCACCAACGATGTCGGGGATGACGGCGGTGGCAATCCCACGCCAGGAAACACCGGCAATCGCCTGTTCAACGCAGCAAAGGACATGGGCAGTCTCTGGAGCACTTATGCGTTTCAGGATGAGGAGCTCCAGGGCATCAAGCTGCATGGTCTGAAGATCGGTGCCGGTTTGTCGGCGGCCGGAGAGCGGCAAGGCGACGCCGCCAATACCTTTCAAATGCCCGGCTACGTCATTGCCAATGCGATGGCCAGCTATGAATGGCGGATGGGGATGACCAAGATGACCGCCCAGCTCAATGTGAGCAATTTGTTCGATACGACATACTATGCCGGCACCATTGGGGGAAATTACTTTATCATGCCCGGCATGCCGCGGTTCTTCATGGGCTCGATCCGCATGGAGTTCTAGCCTGTGCCTTGCGATGTGTTGACCGGCCAGGCAGCTCCCTTGCCAACCAGAGAGGTAGGCAGGGGTACTATGGGTTCCCGAGCGCGGCGGTGGCGTCAGTTGTGGATTGACGTGCATTCGTATCTGGGCCTGTTCGTGGGAGCGCTGCTGGTCGTCTTCGGATTGACCGGCAGCATCCTGGTGTTCTGGCAGGAGATCGACGAATGGTTGAATCCGCGCCTGCTCACGGTGACGGTTCCGCCAGGAGCTCAGGCAGGAGCCCCGGGATATCGTCCTATCGAGGAGCTGCTGGCGGCTGCCGTGCAGGCGGCGCCGCCGGGCAGTCGTGTGACGCAGATCTATGGGCCTGGGAGCACGGAAGGTGTTTTCGCCGTCTATGCCGAGCAGCCGTCGAAAGCCTGGGCGCGGATCTTCGTCGATCCGTATCGCGCCAGGGTAACGGGGGTGCGCGCCTATGGCGCAGCCGAATGGGTGCCCTCCTCGTTCATGGATGTGGTCTTCGCCCTGCACTACACATTGTTCCTGGGCGAGATCGGCGTGACGGCGGCCGGCGTTGCGGCCGTGCTGTTGCTCCTGTCCCTGCTCACCGGAATTCTCGTCTGGTGGCCGCGTGCGGGGCAGTGGCGGCAGGCCTTTGTCATCCGGCGGCCGATGACGCCGTTCCGGTTCTGGTTCGATCTGCACAAGACGGTCTCGCTGTATCTCTGTGTGGCTTTGGGCGCCGTGCTGCTGTCAGGGGTCGACATGAACCTCAATGGCCCGTACGTGTGGATGGTGCAACTCTTTTCTCCGGCCACCCGTGGTCCAGCGCAAGCGCCAACGTCGACGCCGGTGCCTGGTCTGGTGCCCATCGGAGCGGAGCGGGCCGTGGCGATTGCCGCAGCGACATACCCGGAAGGAGAGCTGAGCGCGGTCGGCATGCCGGACGGCGAGAGAGGGGTCTACCTGGTGGGCCGACGCCATGTGCCGGGGCTGAGCGCGTTCTGGTCGGAGCGACAGGTGGCGATCGATCAATACAGCGGCGCCATTCTCGACGTGCGCGATCCGACGACCAGGCGGAGTGCCGGAGAAACGTTTCTGGATTGGCAATGGCCGTTGCATTCGGGCCAGGTCTTCGGCATGACCGGGCGGTTGCTGGTGTTTCTGAGCGGCCTGGCCTCTCCGGTTATCTACGCCACCGGCTTTCTTATGTGGTGGCGGAAACGGAAACCCAGATCGGCTTCGAACTGAGTACCTCACGCTGGGCGATGCTCTCGCCACAGGCGGCTCTGTAGTAGGTACGAATTTCTATGGTAAGCTTCGCGGCTCTAATGACAACGGAGGTCTTGTGTCTGCTCAATCAACGCCGGAACGTCCGGACCCACTAAAGGTCGGCATCCATGACGCGGATTTGGATGGATTGACCATTCAACGCGAGGAACATTTCGCGAAGCGCTCGCCGGCTCGGTCCGGACAGTGGCGCTGGTTGCTCCTGATCCTTTTGTTCGCCGGAGCTGTGGGCGCTTGGAGAACCGGACTGATCGACCAGACCCCGTCGGTCGAAGTGACGGCGGTGGTGCGCATGGCCGCTGGTGGCTCGTCGGGGTTAGCCGCCACGGGCTATGTGGTGGCGCAGCGACAGGCGTCGATCGCGTCGAAAGGCACAGGCCGGATGGAATATCTCGGTGTCAAGGTCGGGGATCGGGTCAAAGAAGGTGATGTCATCGCGCGGCTGGAGCATACGGATATGGATGCGCTGCTCCAGCAGGCCCGGGCGAAGCTGGAGGTGGCCCGCGCGCAGCTGGTCACGGCCAGGCCGGAGCTGCAAGAGGCGACGCTCAATTTCGACCGGATGAAAACTCTCTTCGAACAATCGTTCGCGACGCAGTCCGAATTCGACATGGCCGGCGCGCGGCTCCGGCGCGCCGCCGGGGCGGTGAAGTCAGCCGAGGCGGCGGTAGCGGCGGCGGAAGCGGAGCGCCAATCCGCCGAGGTGCAGGTTGAGAGCACCAATGTGCGCGCACCGTTCGATGGCACCGTGGTGAAGAAGTTTGCCGAGGTCGGCGAAGTGGTGGCGCCGATGGCCGCCTCGACGCTCTCGCGCGGGTCGGTCGTGGCCATTGCAGACATGAATTCCGTGATGGTGGATGCGGAGGTGTCGGAGTCGATGATTCATCGCGTGCAGGCCGGGCAGCCGGCTGAGATCCAGCTGGACTCGGTCCCCGACCATCGTTATCGCGGAGAAGTCTCGCAAGTCATGCCGATTGCCGACCGGGCCAAAGCGACGATTCTCACCCGCGTGCGGTTTCTCGATCTCGACGAGCGGGTGCGGCCGGAGCTCAGCGCGAAAGTGACGTTCGGGGCTAAGCCCGGATCGGCCGATGAGGGAGGAGAATCCTGGGGCGTGCCGTCGACGGCCGTCGTGACCCGTGCCGGTCGTCCGGTGGTGCTCCTGGTGAGGAACGGCGCGATCGTCGAGACGGACGTTCAGCCAGGTTCCCCGGTGGGGTCCCTCACGCCGGTGCGCGGCACACTCACGCAGAGCGACGAGGTTGTCGCTGCGCCCTCCGAGAGTCTCCGCTCAGGCACGTCGGTCACGGTCCTCCGGCGTCCGTCGTAAGGCCTGCCCACGTGTACGATCCGGTTGTCACACTGCAGCGTATCTCGAAAGTCTATTTTCGAGCAGGCACGGAGGTGTCTGTCCTGCGCGATCTTTCCTTTTCGATTCCTGCCGGAACGTTTCTCGCGATTATGGGGCCGTCCGGGTCGGGAAAGAGCACGCTGCTTAACCTGATGGCCGGGATCGATCGTCCGACCAGCGGGGTGGTAGTCGTGGCCGGCACGCGATTGCACGAACTGTCCGAAGGGGATATGGCGCGCTGGCGCGCCAGGCATATCGGCTATGTCTTTCAATCCTACAATCTCATCCCTGTTCTGACCGCTGCCGAAAATGTCGAGCTGCCGCTCCTGCTCACGCACCTCTCGCGCTCTGAGCGGACCGACCACGTGAAGACCGCGCTGCGACTCGTGGGCCTCGGCGACCGCATGGACCACTATCCTCGCCAGCTGTCAGGTGGACAGGAACAACGGGTCGGTCTTGCCCGCGCGATCGTGAGCGATCCCACCATGATTCTCGCGGACGAGCCGACCGGTAATCTGGACCGTGAATCGGCCGAAGACATTCTGACCCTATTCGGACGGCTGAATCGGGAATTGGGGAAGACCATCGTGATGGTCACGCACGATCCGCGCGCTGCCGAGCGAGCGCAGCTGATCCGGCATCTCGAAAAGGGCGTGCTGGAGACTCCTCCATGACATTGGGTCGGCTCATCTTTCGCAACACGGTGCGGCGTCCTGTCCGGTTGTTGTTGACGATCGGCGGGCTGGCGATGGTGGTGCTCGCGTTTGGACTGATTCGCCTGACGCTCGATCAATGGCAGGCGGGGTCGCGGGCGGCATTGAAGAACCGGTTGATCACCGTGCATGCCATGTCGGACGAGCTGCGTCTGCCGTTGGCGTACAAAGACCAGTTGGCGGTGATTCCCGGCGTGCGGACCGTCCACTTTGGGTCGGTCTTTGGTGGCGTCTATCAAGATCCGAAACAGTCGTTCGGTTCGTTCGCCGAACAGGCCGCCACGTTTTTCGAGACCTATCCCGAGGTTGTCTTGAGCGACGCGGAGCGGCTGGCCTTCCAGCAGGATCGCCGAGGCTGCATCATCGGCCACCGGTTGGCGGCGCGGTTCGGGTGGAAGGTCGGCGAGGCGATTACGCTCAAGGGCACGGTGTATCCGGGGGATTGGGAACTCGTCGTGCGCGGGATCTTCCGGAGCACCAGTCCGAATGTCATGGGGGAGGGAGAACTGTATCTGCATTGGGCCTATGCCAACGAACGGCTGAAGACGACAGAACCGGATCGGGCCGATCAGGTCGGCTGGTTTGTCGTCCGTGCTGCCGACGGGATCAATGGACAGACGGTGGCGGAGGCGATCGATGCGAGTTTTGCCAATTCTTCCGCCGAAACGAGGACGGAGTCCGAGCAGGCGTATTTTGCAGGATGGGTGGCGCGTTCCGGCGCGTTGCTGCGGGGCTTGGAATGGATGTCAGGAATCATCAACGGTATCGCGTTGCTGGTGTTGGTCAATGCGCTGGCGATGGCCGTTCGGGAGCGGACCAGGGAATATGCCGTGATCAAGACGCTGGGTTTTCAACCGCGTCACCTGGTATCGCTGGTGCTGGGAGAGTCGCTGCTGTTGGCACTGTTGGGCGGCGGCCTCGGGCTTGTTCTCCTGTTCCCCGCCGCGCAACTCTACGCGGTGATGACGCAAGACCGGGGCTACGTTTCGTCGTATCTCATCACAGCAGAGACCATCGGTGCCTGTCTCTCGGTGATGCTCCTCGTGGGCCTGTTGGCTGCGGTCTGGCCCGCCATTCGGCTGATTCGGATGACGACGTTGGAGGGATTGCGGCATGCCGGATAGCAGGCTGTTGATTCGGCGGGAGTAATCGGATGTTGCTGTGGGGCGCCTACAGTCTGAGGAATCTCTGGGCCCGCCGTGTGACGACGGCATTCACGGTGGCGGGGATGGGCCTGGTGGTGTTCGTCTTCCTGGCCGTGCTGATGCTGGCGCATGGATTGGAGCGGACGCTGGGGAAGACCGGCGATCCGGCAAATGCGATCCTGCTGCGCAAAGGCGCCCTCTCGGAAATCGACAGCAGCATTTCCCGCGATCACGCCAAGATCATTGCGCTCCAGCCGGGGATCAAGCGGACGCTCGAGGGCCGGCCTGTGGCGGTCAGTGAGATCGGGCTGCAACTCACACTCCGGAAGGCGAAGGAACGGAGTCTTGCGAGCCTCAGCCTGCGCGGGACTTCCCACGATGCCTTTGCCGTTCGGCCGAAGGTTCGGCTGGCTCAAGGCCGCCTGTGGGAGGCCGGCACGACGGAGATCGTGGTGGGGACGCAAGTGGCCAAACAGTTTCCTGAGGCCGGGCTTCATCGCGTGCTGCACTTTGGCAATCGGGAATGGACGGTGGTGGGTGTGTTCGACGCGGACGGCAGCGGATTCGATTCCGAGGTCTGGGGCGATGCGGAACAATTTATGGCGACGTTTCATCGTACAGCCTTTTCTTCGATGACTGTTCGGCTTACGCGGCCCGATGCATTGGCTCAGGTCAAGGAGCCGTTGGAGCGGGACCCGCGGTTCAATCTCTCGGTGAAACGCGAGCCGGACTATTACGAAGGCAAAGCCGAGAGTCTGGCGAAAATGATTCGTGTGACGGGGCTCTTTCTCACGGCGGTCTTCAGCATCGGGGCGATTATGGGCGCGACGATGACCATGTCCGCGGCCGTGGCTCAGCGCACGACGGAGATCGGCACACTCCGGACCCTCGGTTTCACTCGCCTCGCGATTCTTCAGACCTTCCTGATCGAGTCGATGGCCCTGGGAGCGAGCGCGGGGCTGCTCGGCATAGCCGGGGCGTCCTTCCTCCAGTCGGTGACGATCTCGACTGTGAATTGGGACACGGGATCCGAGATCGCATTCGGGTTCTACCTCTCCCCTGTCATGGTTGGGCTCGCCCTGCTCTTCGCCGTGCTCATGAGCATGGTCGGCGGGCTGATCCCGGCGACGCGCGCGGCCCGACTCGAAGTGGTTCAGGCGCTCGGCGAACGGACGGTGTGACGGCGCTGTCCGACGCTTTCTAATTTCTCAATATCTCGGTACAATTCGGTCCGTCTCTTCAGTCTATCCATATTGCAAAGGAGGATCTCTTATGTTGAAAGCTCGCGTGCTGTTGGCCGTGGTGGCGTGTGGTGCGTTGATGGTGGCCGGGCCGGTCGGAACGGCGCTCGCCGGGAATGCGCATGTGAAGGAAACGATCGCGCATGCCAAGGAAGCGGTCGCGCATGAGAAGGAAGCGATTACGCATTTGGAAGAAGCCGTGAAGAGCAGCACCGATGCCCACGCCAAGGAAGCGTTGGAGCATGCGAAAGAAGCCGTGAAGCATGCGGAAGAAGCCTTAGCGCATGCCGAGCAGGCGGAGAAGTCCGTGAAGGGGAAGAAGAGCAAGTAATCGCAGGGTTCTGTTTTCTGATCGGTCCTCTCAGGCACGGCCCCTACAAGTGGGCCGTGCCTCCATCGTCACTCTCGATTCTTCAGCCGATTCCCTCTCCGTAACCCTCCACGTTGGTTCTGTTCCGGATGATTCCGATCTTCTGTTGCATCAGTGTGCATCAGTTAGCAGGCGTCGGTGGACAGGGTTTGAGCGGGTGGCTACAGTAACCCCTCCTCGGAGAATGTGTTGTGCGTCTTTGGCTTGCCACGATGCTCACCTGTACGATCCTGCACTCAGGGCTGTCCATTGCAGCTTCAGATCAGTCGCTAGAGCAGTTGCTTCGCGGGCACACCTTCAATCACGCCTTCGAAGGCTTCGACTACTATTCAGTGACCATTGAAGAGGATCGATCGCAGGCAGACGGTTCGCGGGAAGTGACTGCGGTCGCCAGCGGTCGGTTCCTTGAGAATACCAAGCGGTTGAAGATTCTGTTTCTGTTGATCGGCAATCATGTCATCGGGGGGCAAGTGCTGGAAGAGGCGGGATTGCCTCCGTGTCACCTGTCCGAAGCGCCTCGTACGTCCTAGCAGGATGCTGAAAAAGTCCGCCAGCGGCGTTCTCGCTTTACGAAGCGGCTCAACGTAGCGGCGCGTACGCCTCGCCCCTTCGCTCGCTGTGGCCTTGCTGGACGGCCTTTTTGAGCATCCTGAGGCGACTCCGTCCTCCTTACCCTACGGAGGACTTCAATAGTAGTTTTTGCATATACGGAGTTTTTCCCGCAGCGTACTAATCGTTCTTAACTTAGGAGGAGGTTGCGTATGGTACGGAAGTTAGGTCTTGGGCTTGTCGGTTGTGCCGCGGTGTTGATGATGGTCTCCGGAGCCTGGGCGTTGCAGTCCGGCGGTGTGGAAATCGGCGATCTGGAAACCGGGTCGGTGGTCGGCCAGTCGTTCAAGGAGCTGCCGGTTGATCTGGATATCTATGCGACCGAGGTCGGAGCGTTGAAGATTCTCTATCCGCCGACGTCGGTGTTGGACTTGAAGAACCGCCCGGGCACGCCGGTCTTGGTGCGAGTGACCAATAAGTCGGCCATGGAGCGCGGATTTCATATGACGGCGGCGGAGAATCAGTCGGCGCCGACCGTGCTGAACGTGAAGATCGTCCTCAAGCCGGGAGAGACGAAGTATATCGGCATTCCGACGAGCGATCTGCTGTATGCAGCGGGCAGCACGTTCGTGTATCGGGATCAGCTCAATCCCAAAGATGCCGGCGGGAAGCTGATGTTGTTGAAGTAGTCGAATCTTCGATGCGGGGGCGATGCCGTCTCGGCGTCGCTCCCCATGCCTTGCTGGTTGTGCCGCGGCACATTGATTTCCCTCCTGCGGCCCGTTTATAGTCCGACCACACTGGTTTCTGTGGAAGGAGGGCACGCCTTGATTTCAGGCCGCCGAATTCAGGTTGCGACCGTCCTCGGGTTCTGTTGCGTACTCCTCATTCTCTCTCCCTTCCATTCTGTCCATGCCGCTGCTCCTCAGGATGCGGTCCAGCATGAGCTGGAACTGACGCGCGCGGCGCTGGCGCGCGGCGACCTCAAAGCGGCAGACGAGGCGGTGCAGAAGGCGCTGCATCTCAATCCCGCGTCTCCCCAGGCCCTCCATCTCCACGGGCTTGTCTTATTGAAAAGCCGGAAGCCGACTGAAGCGGCGGAGGAGTTTGTGCGCGCGCTTAAAGTGAAGCCGGCGTTCGCCGAGGCGCTCAACGATCTCGCCGAAGTCTACGCTGCGCAGGGCAAGTCGGCGGAGGCGCAGCAGGCGTTGACGAAGGCGATTGAAGCCGATCCCAAGCATGCGGAGTCGTATCTGGATCTGGCGAAGCTGTACGAGTCGCAGCGGGATATGCCGGCGGCGATCAAGACGTATCAAGGGCTGTTGTCGATTCAGCCGACCCATGCCGAGGCCCTGTTCTCGCTGGCGACACTTCAGGATCACGCCGGTGAGACGAAGGCTGCGGCGGAGACGCTGGCCCGGCTGACGAAGGCCCATCCCAAACATGCCGATGCCTGGTATTTGACCGGGCGGATGGCCGAGAAACGCAATGATCTCGTGGAAGCGGCCTATGCCTATAAGCAGGCGGTGGCGGCCAAACCCGATCTGGTCGATGCGCACTACAATTTGGGATTCATCTATCGCAGTCAGGGCAAGTCCGCCGAGGCTGAACGGGAATTTCTCGAGGTGCTCCGGTATCAACCGAGCTATGCGGAAGCCCATTTGAATTTGGGCGTGGTCTATACGAGCATGGGCATGCTTGATGAAGCGGAACGCGAGTATGTCTCGGCGGTGGCGCTGAAGCCGGAGTATGCCGAAGCCCACTACAATCTCGGTGTCTTCTATGAGTTGCACCGGAAAGACATGCCGCGCGCGCTGGCGCAGTATCGCAAGTATCGGGAGCTCGGCGGGAGAGACGATCGGGTGGAGCGGATCGTCGGATCGACGTTCCGATAAAAGAGAAGGTCGAGGTTTAAGCTGAGCGCATCGCAGACAAAGCAGGGGACTTCTTTGCTCGACCTTGGCCTGAACCTCGTCCGTTACCAGTACGGCCAAGGTCTCCAGTAGGGAGACCAATAGGGTCCCCAATAAGGGCCTGGTCCCATGTGGGGTCGGATACGGACGGGTTGATCCTCCACTCTCACCCAGACTTTTATCGTCTTGAGTTCGACAATCGGATAGGCATATTCCGTTTCGTCCAGTGGCAGGGTGATTGAACCGGCCACTTCTCCGGTGACCGTGACAAACGTTCCGGCTGGAATGGTGGCCGGGTCGAGGAATTCCCGTTGGAGTGCGACAAAGCGCCCCTGCGACCTATTCAACTCCATCGTCGGTTGGAGCGACGAGTTGAGCGGGAGCTGTAGAATCTCGATGCGGGTTCCCTCCTTCAGGCGCCGCGCGCTCAAGATTTCTCCACCCCAGGTGACGGTGTGGTTTTTATAAGAATCGGGCGCCGCTTTGACCTGCGTAAACGTGATCTGGGGAGGTTGTGTGCTGTCGACGGATTCTTGGCTGGTGGCACAGCCGGCGGCGCCAAGGAGTATGACGCTGAACAGGAAGATGCGAAGTCTCTGCATAGGCGCAGTATAACAGAGGGCAGGTTCGGCAGGTATCCGTTATAATGGGACGCATGGATTGGACAATCTCGAAAGGAGCAGGACATGACGCACAGCAGCAAGTGGGGATGGCGTGGCGCTCTCGTGGCCGTGGGCGCCGTTCTGGCGCTGGGAGCTTCCGTGGAAGTTTCTGCGGCGACGCCTGAGTTGAAGGGGAAGTTCGAAGTCCTCAAGGACGAAAAGTCCACGCATCAACCGGGGAAGGTGAAGCTGATCGAGTTCGCCGATTTCTACTGCCCCCATTGCCATCGCTTTGACGGTGAAGGGGTGGCGCTTCTCAAGAAAGAATTCGGCGACAAGATCGAAGTCACGATGGTGGGCTTCCCGGTCTTCCAGGGCAAATTGCCGACGCCGTTCGATATGTATGAGCAGGCTAGGACCATGGGCAAGGGGGATGAGATGAAGAAGGTTCTTTTCCGGACGATTCATACGGAAAAAGTGACCGGCGTGCTGGATCGTTCGTTGCGCGAAGTCCTGATCAAGGAAGTCGGGCTCGACCCCAAGGCGTTTGAAGAAGGCATGGCCAGCGGGAAGCCGGCTAAGGCCTTAGAAGAGAGCAAGAAATGGGGCGAGCGCATTAAGGTGCAGCAGACGCCGACGGTGCTGATCGACGGCAACATCAAAGTCGAGCAGATCGATCCGGACAATCTGAAACTGGTGATCCACAGCATTCTGGATGCTGACAAGAAGAAGTGACGCGTAACTCGTGACGGGTGACAGGCACGGTCTGAAGGCGAATCTCCTGTCACTCATCACAGGTCACGCGTGACGGGGGCGCTATGGCAATTGATCCAATCTGTGGGATGACGGTCGATCCGGCCACGGCTGCCGGCCGGTTTGAGTACCAGGACCAGACCTACTACTTTTGCGCGATCTCCTGTCTCGATCGGTTCAGAGCCGATCCAGAGAAGGCCTTGAAGAAGGCGCAAGCCCCTCTCATCACGATTCCCATCTCTCCCACTGTACGAAAACCGCTGCCGATGATGATGCCGGCGGCGCCTGCCGCCGCCGGTATTCTCGATCCGGTTTGCGGCATGACGGTGCAGCCTGAGACGGCGGCCGGTTCGCACGTGCACGCCGGGAAGACCTACTACTTCTGTGCGACGAGTTGCCTGACCAAATTTAAGAACGATCCCGCCTATTACGTATTACCGCCGGATCAGCGTCCGGCCCGCGAGGTTGCTGTTCCTGCTGGAGCGGTAGTCGAGTACATCTGCCCGATGGATCCTGAGATTCTTGAGACGAAGCCCGGCGCCTGTCGTATTTGCGGGATGGCGCTGGAGCCCAAAATCGTGACGATGGATGAGGGACCGAATCCGGAACTCGACGACATGAACCGGCGGTTCCGGTGGAGCCTCGGGCCCGCCGCTGCGGTCATGATTCTGGCGATGTCGGACATGATTCCCGGTCAACCGCTGCATCAGTGGTTGGGCGGCGTACAGCTGAATTGGATTCAGTGGCTGCTGGCGACGCCGGTCGTGCTCTGGGGCGGGTTCCCGTTTTTTCAACGCGGCTGGGTTTCGATCGTCAATCGGGCGCCGAACATGTTTACCTTGATCGCGATCGGCACCGGGGCCGCCTATGGATTCAGCACCGTCGGGACGGTCATTCCTGAGTGGCTGCCGGCCTCATTTCATCAGCATGGCGGTGGTGTGGCGGTGTACTTCGAAGCGGCCGCCATGATTACGGTGCTGGTCCTACTCGGTCAGATCCTGGAGCTTCGTGCGAGAAGCCAGACCACGTCGGCTATCAAGGGGCTCTTGCGATTGGCTCCGGCGACAGCGCGGGTTGTACAGGATGGCCGGGAGATCGATGTGCCGCTCGATCAGGTGCAGGTGGGCAACCGGCTGCGTGTACGGCCGGGTGAACGTGTTCCAGTCGATGGCATCGTGGTCGACGGAGGTTCTGCCGTCGATGAGTCGATGCTGACGGGTGAATCGATGCCGGTGGAGAAGACGGTCGGCTCGATGGTGACCGGCGGCACGATGAACGGTGCCGGTAGCCTGCTGATGCAGGCGCAGAAAGTCGGCAGCGACACGTTGCTTGCGCGCATTGTGCAGATGGTCAGTGACGCGCAACGGAGCCGGGCGCCGATTCAACGGGTGGCGGATACTGCGGCGGGCTACTTTGTTCCGCTGGTCGTGGCCGCAGCGGTCATCACGGCGGGTGCCTGGATCTGGTTTGGCCCGGAACCCAAGCTTGCCTACGCGCTGGTCAATGCGGTGGCGGTGCTCATTATCGCGTGCCCCTGCGCCTTGGGCCTCGCGACACCGATGTCTATCATGGTGGGAACGGGCCGCGGGGCTACGGCCGGTGTGCTGGTGAGAAAAGCCGAAGCGCTGGAAGTACTCGGGAAGGTGGACACGATCGTATTCGACAAGACCGGCACTCTGACCGAAGGGAAGCCGGTGCTGGTCTCTGTCCGGTTTGTGCCGCCCTATAGCGATCAGGATGTGTTGCGGTGTGCCGCCAGTCTCGAACAGGGCAGTGAGCATCCGCTGGCCGAGGCCATTGTATCCGGTGCGCGGGCGCGCGGCATCACGTTGGCGCCGGTGAAGCAGTTCTTGGCCGTCACCGGAAAGGGCGTGACCGGCACCGTTGACGGCCAGCCGGTGGCGATTGGGACGGCGGCGTTCTTGACCGGCAGCGGCGGTGTGGCCGGGCGGACTCTGGAGGTGCTGGAGGAAGAGGCGGCCGCCTTTCGTGAGCGGGGGCAGACGGTCATGTTTGTGGCGGTGAATGGAAAGGCGGCCGGCTTGTTAGGGGTGGCTGACCCGATTAAGGCCTCCTCGGCGGATGCCGTTCGGCGATTGAAGGCCGATGGCCTCCGCTTGGTCATGGTGACCGGTGACCATCAGCGCACGGCGGATGCCGTTGCAACCCAACTCGGGATCGATGAGGTGAGGGCCGGGGTGTTGCCGGAACAGAAAGGGCACATCGTCCGTGAGCTCAAGACCGGCGGTCGGATCGTGGCGATGGCGGGAGACGGGGTGAACGACGCGCCGGCCCTGGCCATAGCGGATGTCGGGATTGCGATGGGAACCGGCGCTGACGTTGCCATGGAGAGCGCAGGGATGACTCTGTTGAAGGGCGATTTGCAGGCGCTCGTTCGGGCGCGCCGATTGAGTGTAGCGACGATGCGAAACATCCGGCAAAATCTTTTCTTTGCCTTTGCCTACAATCTGCTGGGTGTGCCGATTGCCGCCGGCGTGTTGTATCCGTTCACCGGGTTGTTGCTGAGTCCCATGATCGCCAGCGCCGCGATGACGTTCAGTTCGGTGTCGGTGATCTCCAATGCGCTTCGGTTGCGGCATATCGAATTATAAGTGCGCTCGTTATCCCTGCATGGTACCCTGGCCACGGCATTTCACAGATTCCAATACAACCGATATTCTCGCAACACGGCTATGAATCGAACGACTGTTATCTCGACATGGACCCTGAGTCTCTGCCTGGGAAGCTTCCTGGTAGCCGGACCTGGCCTGGCTGCGACGCATCTGGTGCCCGTGGTCAATGGACACGATCTGCAAAACCAGGTGAAGGCCACGGCCATCAAGGTCATTCCCGCGGTCGTGAGCATCGCCTCCACGGTGATGGTGCGCGATCAGGCGTTCAGCGACGAGACGCTTCCGTTCGGTCTGTTCAAGGAACCGCCGGCGCGCCGCCAGTACGGGCAAGGATCCGGCGTGATCGTCTCGCCGGACGGCTACATCATTACGAACAACCATGTCGTGGCCGATGCCGTGGATGTGGAAGTGATTCTGGCCGACCGGCGGCAGTATAAAGGGAAAGTCGTGGCCACCGATCCGAAGACGGATGTCGCCGTGGTCAAGATCAACGCGACGAATCTTCCGACCGTGCCCTGGGCGGACTCCAGCACGTTGGCCGTCGGAGAGTTTGTACTGGCGATCGGCAACCCGCTCGGGCTGAGCCGGACAGTGACGTTCGGCATCGTCAGCGCGGTGGGGAGGGCGGATGTCGGCGTGGCCGACTTCGAGGATTTCATTCAGACCGATGCGCCGATCAATCCCGGAAATTCAGGCGGTGCCTTGGTCAACGTCAACGGCGAGCTGGTCGGGATCAATACGGCCATCGCGAGCCCGACCGGCGGCAGTGTCGGCGTCGGCTTTGCGATTCCGAGCAATATGGCGCGGGCCGCGATGCAGAGTTTGATCAAGACCGGCCGGGTCGTTCGGGGATTTCTCGGGGCCTCGACGCAGGACGTGAGTCCGTCGTTGGGGAAGATTTTTCGTCTGCCGGACGTCAAGGGCGCGATCGTCACCGATCTGCAAGCCAAGGGATCGGCGGAGCGAGCCGGGCTCAAGCGCGGGGATGTGGTCGTGCGGTTCGACGGCCGCGATGTGATGGATAGCGGGCAGCTGCGCAACCTCGTGGCGCAATCGCCGATCGGCAGCAAGCATCGCCTGGACCTCATTCGCGACGGCAAGTCCTATCAGGCGGAGTTGACGGTGCAGGAAGCCCCTCGTGAACGGGCGAAGAAAAACCAGACCGCGGCCGCCGCGGCCTCAACCGCGCACCCGCTGACAGGAGTCGTCTTTGATGACGTCACGCCTCCACTGGCCAGGCAGATGGATCTCTCCGTGAACAGCGGTGTGGTGGTAACCGATATTGAGGAAGGCAGCCTTGCTGAGTCTTCAGGCCTGCAACCGGGCGATGTGGTGCTCGAACTCAACCGGCAGGCCATCCACAACTTCGCCACCTTCCAACGAATTGCCGACCCGCTCAAACCGACCGACCTCGCGCTCCTGCTCGTCAACCGGCAGGGCAATGCGCTGTACATCCCCATTCAGGGCGAGTAGTCCCACTCCTTCTCCACCATTCAAGAGCAGGCCGATTACGGTCTCTGCTCTATCTTGACGCACGCGTTCCTTCAGTGCTACGTTCTGTAAAATCGTAGCACTGGAGGAGTATGAAAAAGCTGGTTCGTTTCGGTGTCTCTCTCGACCAGCATCTGCTGGATGCATTCGATCAACATATCGAGCGACGGAAGTACACCAACCGCTCAGAAGCCCTGCGCGATTTGATCCGCGATAATCTGGTCGGGCAGGAGTGGGATCAAAATAAGGAAACGGTCGGCACTATCACGTTCGTCTACGATCATCATGTGCGCGATCTGACGAGCAAGCTCACCGATATTCAGCACGACTATCACGGAAAGATTTTGTCCGGCCTGCATGTGCATTTGGACCACGATCATTGCCTGGAAGTGCTGGTGGTGAAGGGGAAAGGCTCGGAAATCAGGAAGATCGCCGACGCCCTGGTGAGCGTGAAAGGTGTGAAGCACGGCAAGCTCACCATGACCACGACGGGAAAGAGCTTGAGTTGAGTTGCGCGTGATTTCCCGGAAGGCTCTCGTGGCGGTGTGTTGTTGGACGGCGCTTATTATTTCTCCCGCGCATGCCCATGATCCCGACGCACCGGAGTTGGAGATACCTGAAGTCTCCGTGATCGGCGAGCGGCCGGTGGCGGCCTCCTCTCAGCAATTCATTCCCGATAAAGAATATCTTCTTCAGCCGCAGGGCCGCCCGGCTCAGGTGTTGCGGTTGATTCCAGGATTTCTCGCGGTCGAACATTCCGGCGGCGCCGGGAAAGCGGACCAATACTTTCTGCGCGGTTTCGATGCCGATCATGGGACGGACGTCGCCTTCTTCGCCGATGGCATGCCGATCAATTTGCGCTCTCATGGGCATGGGCAAGGCTACACGGATCTCAATTTCATCATTCCTGAAACTATCGAAGGGTTGGACGTGAACAAGGGGGCGTATCTGCCGGAGTACGGCGATTTCGCAACGGCAGGAGCGGTGAACTTTCGTACCCGCGATGCGGTGAAGGAAGGAGTCGTCCAGCTTTCCGGCGGGCAGTTCAGTACCCAGCGGCATCTGCTCATGTTCTCGCCGACGAAAGACAGGATCCGCACGCTGTTTGCCGCGGAGGGCTATTACACCAATGGACCGTTCCAGAGCGACAACCGCTATTTCCGCGCCAACCTTTTCGGGAAACTGACGACGAATCTGAGCGGTCGTGATGAGTTGAGCCTCACCGGCACCTATCATAAAGCTCAGTGGAATGCGTCCGGAGAAATTCCGTTACGCGCCGTCAATGACGGCTCCCTCGATCGCTTCGGGGCGATCGATCCCTCGGAAGGGGGCAAGACCACCAGGAGCACCGCCAAGCTGAAGTATCATTACGACACGATGTCCGGCGGCCAGTTTTTTGCCAATGCCTACGCGCAATACTATCAACTCGACCTCCATACGAATTTTACGTACTTCCAAAATGATCCGGTGAATGGCGACGGTATCGTCCAATCTGATCGCCGGGTGATGTATGGCGGCGATTTCGGGTACAAGCAGCGGGGCGAGGTGTTCGGCCTTCCCAGCATCGGAACGATCGGCTTTCAGGCCCGGGTAGACGACATTCATGCCAAGCTCGGCACGCAGACGACGCGCGTGATGACCGGTACGACGACCGATACCGACATTCTGGAAGCCTCCTACGCGCCTTTTGTCAAAGCGGAGGTGCAGCCGGCGAGCTGGTTGCGGCTGGCCGGCGGTCTTCGCGGTGAAACTTTTACCTTCGATGTCCGTAACCGCTGCGCGACCTGCACGGAGCAGCCGGCCGGTCGGAAGAGTTCCGGCGTCGTCTTGCCCAAGATGAACGTCATTCTGGGTCCCTGGGCGAGCACCGAGTTTTTCGCCAATTACGGGGAGGGCTATCATAGCAACGATGCGCGGTCAGCCGTGGCGCCGGGCTCCTCGCCGCTCGCGCGGGCCAGGAGCTATGAAGTAGGCGTACGATCAAAGCCATTCGGCGCCGACGGCATGGAATTGATTGCGACGCTGTGGCGTCTCGATCTGAAATCGGAGCTCGTCTTTGTCGGCGACGAAGGCACAACGGAAATTCGTGGGGCAACCAGGCGAGAAGGTGTGGAGGTCGCTGCTCGCGGCCAGGTATGGGGGCCACTGTATTTCAACGGAAGTGTGACCTGGACCAAGGCGGAATTCCGCAACGGCGATGCCATTCCGTTGGCTCCGGAGGTGACGGCGTACGGGGCGCTCCTCTTGAAATGGCCTGAGGGGCTGACGTCCCAGTTGCAGGCGACCTATCTCGGAGTACGGCCGTTGATCGAAGACCGGAGCATCAAGTCGCCGGCCTGGATCGACTTCGATCTCTCGGAACGCTATCAGTTGCCGATCAAGCTGCCGCACGGTCGCATGGAAGCGTTTCTGTTTATCCAGAATCTCTTCAATACAAAATGGGAACAAGCCACATTTGCGTTCTCCTCGCAGTTGCGCAACGAAGCGGCGGCGGTCAATGATATTCATTTCGTGCCGGGGAATCCGAGGATGTTCATGGGCGGCCTAGCCTGGTACTTCTAATCGCCACCTGAGAATAACCTCCAGCGGCGTTCTCGGGCGCTCGTCTCCCTGCGGCCTTGCTGGATGTCATTTTGAGGTGGCGGTGTGAGAGTATTTGCGAACGGACTCCTATGAGCAAGGTTCTCTCCCAGCAGTATTTCTCTCGTCCCACCGTTCAGGTCGCGCGATCGTTGATCGGCAAGTATCTGGTGCGTTCCATCGATGGCCGTGCGGTTGCGGGAAAGATCATCGAAGTAGAAGCCTATGTCGGTCCACGGGATAAGGCCTGCCATGCGTCGAAAGGAAGAACGCGTAGAACCGACGTCATGTTCGGTTCGAGCGGGATGGCGTACGTGTATCTTATCTACGGGATGTATCACTGTTTGAATGTCGTGACCGAACGGGAGGAGTTTCCTGCCGCGGTGTTGATTCGCGCGATCGAAATCGATGGAGTGCTGATCGATGGTCCCGGGCGGCTCTGCCGCGCGTTGCACATCGACCGGCGTTTGAACCGGATTGATCTGACGACTCGGGAGTCTCTCTGGTTTGAGGATCGAGGAGGCCGGATCTTGCGCAGGCAGGTCGCCGCGTTTCCGAGAGTCGGCGTCGACTATGCCGGCGTGTGGGCCACGAAGCCCTGGCGGTTTCGATTGCAACCGGATGTGAATACGAGGCCGAGGAAACCCAGGGAGTAGGGTCGAAGGGCGAAGAACTTGTTTACGAAGGGTGATCGGGAGAAAAGAAACGGGGTCATCGTATGGCTACGACGACCCCGTTTCGTGATGCGATAACCGTTCGACTACTCGATCTTACGATCAGCGCCAATCTTGGTGGCGGAAGTCACCGGCGGCGCAATCTGAATCTGCGGACCTTGCACCTTCGGGAGCCGTCCGGCTCCGGCACTCTCGACGATCCGGGCATTGTCGGTCTTGGACAAGTTCTGCTGGGCGCTCTTGATGGAGTCTGCGGACTTGAGCAGGGTCGCTTCGCCGCGGGCATCGGATTGACCCGGGTCATTGGCAGTGGGCTGGCCAGTGACAGGGCTGCCGCTGTTCTTCATCGGATATCCCTCATGCTTGGGGAGCAGTGCGGGGTTGGCAGAGGCCAACGACAACGTGAAAAGCACACCGGACAACGTCGCAATAGTGCCGAGTACGAGCTTCATACCCTACTCCTTTGAAAAATGGTGACCGGAGAAAATACGTTTAAGAACAGTTAAATTCTTAGGCCGAATCAAGTGGCGGCGATCATAGCGATGGGGGGGTATCCCTGTCAAGTGAGAAAGCGAGGACTGATATTGCGGCGCGAGTCGTCCTATCACGTTGAAATGATAGTGGAGTGACAAGAGCGTCTTGACGGGGATATCCCGAGGTGGAGAGACGATCAGTGACGCGGTGCGTGGCCTAGGCCGTAGGACGGCGAGCCGGTCGTCGTCCCCGCCCGCGATGGCGGAAGGCCGGTCCCCGGCTCACGCCGGGGAGGCGAATTGTCAGCGTAGTGCCTTCGCCGTGGGCGCTGGCAATGGCAATCGATCCGCCATGCTCTTCGATGATCTTTTTCACGGTCGCGAGACCCAAGCCGGTTCCGGAGCGCTTCGTCGTAAAGAACGGCTCGAAGACCTTGTCGAGAATTTCTGCCGGAATAGGGGCGCCGTCATTCTTGATCAGGATCTGCACCTCGATTCCGCGGCCGGCGCGATGTTGGGTGACCTGAATATGTAAGTGACCGCCGGGAGTCATGGCCTCGCCGGCATTCTTGAAGATACTCAGGAACACCTGCTGGAGCTTCGCTTCGTCGCCGCGCACCGGGGCGATTTGCGTCGCGTAATCTTTCGTGACCTGAATGCGGGTGACCTCCAGATCGGTGCCCACCACCACCAACGCGCTCTCGAGCACTTCGGGAATGCGGCAGAGGCGCCGGTTCAGTTCAAGCGGTTTCGCGAAATCGAGGATTTCGTTCAGGATGGCTTCGACCCGGATCAAATCGCGCATAGCGTTTTCGACGCGGGTTTGCGGGTCAAAATCAAGAATGCCTTCAGCCGTCACTTCTTCCAGTTGGGAACGGATGGCTCCGATCGGCTCCCGGATTTCCGTGGCGAGGAAGGCGCTGAATTCTCCAATGGCGGCCTGCCGTTCCTGCTTGCGGATCACCGGTTCCAGGATTGTCGGCGCTGTCGCGGGGACAACGGCGTTGTCGGATCCGGCTTCGGGTTGGGCTGCCGGGGCTGTCACCGGTGCGGGTGGTGCCTGAAGGAGATCGGCCAGTTTCAGAATGATCGGTTCCAACGTGCGGGCGTCGGTGGCTTGGTAGCGTCCCGCCTCTTTCGACCCGAGAGTCAGCGTTCCGCCGACCTGTCCGCGGACAAAGAACGGAACCACGAGCGAGGAGACGAACCGCTCTTTATAGAGATGCTTATGGTCCAGGAAGCGCCCTTGGGTCGAGGCCAGATCATGGTCGACGCGCGGCTTCCTGTGGCGCACGGCCCAGCCGGAGGCCGAGCTGTCGAGTGTGAGCCGATGCCCGGCACGCATATCTTTCTTGCTGTCTTTCTCGCTCTTTTGATCGCCGGCCACGCCAAGCACTTCCATGCTGCCCGCCAGAGGATCGTAATAACAGGCCCAGGCCCGGTCATACGTCGTGTACTGGCTCGCTTCTTCCAGCACCTTGATGATTTTTTCTTCCAATTCAGGCGTGAATTGCGCAGTCGGTGCGGCAAACATTTCCGCGACCGCCGGTGCGGCCGGTGCCGGCTCGCGCGACACATAGGGACGGCTGAGCACCACGTTCATGTCGAACAGGCCTTCGCGCTCCAGCGCTTTCGTGATGTCGTCGCCGGCCTGTTCCATCAGGCCTTTTTCCTTCTTGGCGAAGGTGGCGTTTTCTTTTCGGGCGATGACGAGAAAGCCGTAGGTGCGCTGGCGGTGGCGGAGCGGCATGCCGAGCAGCGATTTGGCTCCCGGCGTAATGAGGCGCAGTCGGATCGTGCGGCCGGCATCCTGATCCTGCGGCGCAGATTGGACCGCTGCCGCCTGGGTTGAGAGCGTCCTCAGGATGGCTTGCACATCGCGCGGGGTAAAGCCGCGGGTGGCGTGACCGACGAGCGGCCCTTGATCCTGGTGGAAAATCGCGGCGAGCGCCGAATCCGTCCCCAATTCGTTCAGGGCGGTATTCAACGTCCGCTGCAAATGCGTTTCAGCGTTCTGTTTCGATTGCGGCGCAGGCATGGTCATGGGTAGCGTTCTCGATTAAGGAATCGCATTCTAACAACGATGGAGGGGTGATGCAATGACACGAGTGTAGATAGTTTAGTCTGGATTGATAATCTTTGGGGCGCGCCGCTCGATGATGACTTGCTCGACTGGCGGCGGTTCGAGTCGCCGCATGTTCAGGATGCCGGTGACGATACTGATAACCAGGGCGCCTCCGACGGCGGGCCAAAATCCCGCCACCGTAAAATCTTTCACAAGATAGGCGGTGAATTCCAGGAGCAGCGCATTGACCACGACGAGGAACAGTCCCAGCGACAGGACGATCAGCGGGAGCGTGAGGATCAAGAGGATCGGCCGCAGGATGAGATTGAGAAACGTCAGCACCAGGACGGCGGCTGCGCCTGCTGTTAGGGTCGAAGCTTCGATGCCGGGCACGATGGCCACGGCCAGAAAGACGGCAATGCCGGTTGTCACCACACGGGTGAGCGCGGCCCGCAGGCCTCCATGGAATGGTGAGGCCTGCGCGAATCGGGATACCTGAATTCTCTCCATGCCGGACGGAGCCTCTATGGTGCCGCAGGCGCTGGTGGCGGCGCCGCGACTTTCTTTGCCGCGGAGTAATGCACTTCCGTCGCCGTCAACGTCTTCTTGTCCTTCGTCGCTTCGATTACCACGCGGTCACCGATGGCCGGCGGCTCGGTCGACGATGGATTGCCCTTGGCTTTGAAGTGGGTCTGTTTGGTCAGCATCACCGAGACCATTTTACCCTGCTGAGTTTTGACTTCGATATGGGTGCCGTCGATCGCGGTGACGGTGCCCAGCACATGCTGGCCAGAGCCGTGAGCCCAGGCGGCGGAGGATGTGAATACGAGTGCGCAGGCCAATACAAGGTGTCGAACCATGGTAGGCACCAGCTCCTTATCAAACATATTAATGATGATGACCGGATCCTGTTGTTGGGGCCGCCGAGTCATCGCCCTGGAGAAATTTATCGAATGCGGCTTCCTCGTCAGCCGCATGCTTCGACTTCGGATTCAGCGACTTCATCGTGTCCAATTCCTGCGGCGTGAGTTTGGGAAGATGGCGAATGAAATGGACAAGTTTCCAACTGTCGAGATCCTGTTCCGGATCGCCTTCGCCCCAGGCCGGCATGGCCGTAAAACGAATGCCGTTGTGAATCAC
The DNA here is from genome assembly GCA_013140455.1 of Nitrospira sp. Lineage (GTDB taxonomy): Bacteria > Nitrospirota > Nitrospiria > Nitrospirales > Nitrospiraceae > Nitrospira_D. The sequence continues at coordinate 54,522 of JABFSU010000037.1, forward strand.
CCAGAAGAGTTCGCCGTCCGACATGGTCTGGGTCGGTGATTCGCGCAGATCCGGCGCTTTCGGATAGACGTTCTTGCCGATCGGCGTTTGGCCGCTGCCGTCGTTCGCGTGGCAGGTGGCGCAGTGATCGGCAAAGTGCGCCAATCCATCCTGCAACACGTCCGGAGTCACGGGCACAGGGTTCAGCTTGTTGCGGTGCTCCAGCGGGATCGCCAGATAACGGACTTGCCGGGCCAGTAATACTTCCAAGGCATTCGGTTCGGCTTTGGCGCTGAACCCGGTCGTGAACATCTGGTAGCCGAACCAGCCCAGCACAGCCAGGGCTCCGAGGATTCCAAGGACCAGAAGGGTGATGAGTTTGGTTTTCATACGCGCGATTCACTATACAAAGTCTGCTGAAGAATTGCCAACCGCTACGAGGCGACAGGCCGCCGCGATTGCTCGATCAGGCGAGAGGCGAGCAGGATGAGCACCGGCAGATGCATCAGGAGTCCGCTCAAGCCCATGAAGGACTCGCCGATCCAGAAGGTCATCGCGAGGTTGAAGGCCAAGACTCCGTAGTAGAGACCTACTCCAAGAAGGATCTTGAGTGTCACAGGAACAGCAGGGAGGGAATTCAACGCGGGCAGTCGGCGGTCGAGTGGAAAGTAGAGGGCGAGAGAAATCAGTCCGACGACGGCCCATCCGACATAGTTGGCGAAGGGAACGCCGAAGTGCCAGCCGGGGTCGGGGTAGTAGTAGATCTTGCCGAGGAACCAGCGATCACCGCGGAGCGCAACCGGATCGATGACCGTATCGATGAAGGCGAATAGGCCCGCAGTCAGAAGCCAGAGACGCCAGTTTGTGCGTGCGGTTAGGTTGAAGCGCAGCGATCTGATGGGGAGGGACGAGGCGGCTGTGCGATCGATCGGCAGCAATAGACAGAGTGCGACACAGTAGGCGGCGTAGAGCAGAAAGCTGAACGAGATCGAATCCATGAACGGGATATTAGAGAAATACAGTTCCTGTCCGATCGTCGAGCCGTTGTAGTGGTACCAGCCGAACGGAATGCCGTTGCGCGTCGACGAGTATTCGCAGACGAAGGCCGTGGCCCAACTGATCAACCAGAAGCGCCAGGCTCTCGGCCAGCCGATCAATTGGATTGCGGCAAAAAGAAAGGCCGCCAGGAAGACGAAGACGTAGGGGCGGAAGAGGATGGTGTTGAAAAAGAGGGTGATGTCCTCCACAGTGTCGGAGCCTCAGGCGTAATGGTGGTCACGGAACCATCGCACCGCTTTTTCGAGTGCGATCTCCGGCGCGGTTTGCGGCATCCCGAGTTCACGGATCGCCTTGCTGCAATCGTAGTGCATCTTGTATTTGGCCATCTTTACCCCTTCCAGCGGAATGCGCGGGGGAATACCGGTCACCCAGGAAAAGGCCAGATTCAGATAGGCCAACGGGAGGACGAGCTCACGAGGGAGTTTCACTGACGGCATTTTGACGCCGGTCAAGCGGCTCAAGATCTCGAACACCTCTCGCAACATCAGATTCTTTGTGCCGAGAATATAGCGTTCGCCGATTCGCCCTTTCTGCATGGCGAGCAGATGGCCGGCGGCGACGTCATCGACATCGACGATGTTCATGCCCGTTTCAATATAGGCCGGCATCCTGCCCTTCATAAACTCGACGATCATCTGCCCGGTGGGGGTCGGCTTCACATCGCCTTCGCCGACCGGCGCGCTGGGATTGACGATCACAACCGGCAGCCCCTGCATCGCCAGCTTCAGAACTTCCTGCTCGGCCAGGTACTTGGATCGTTTGTAGTGGCCGGCCATTTGTTCGAGCGACACAGGGGTTTCTTCCGTGCCCAGACCGCCTCCGGGCGGCAGTCCGATCGCGCCGATGGTGCTGCAATAGACGATGCGTTCGGTGCCGACGTCCCGCGCGGCTTCCAGCAGGTTCTTTGTGCCGGTCACGTTCACATCGTAGAAGATCGCCGGATTGCGGGCCCAGAGGGCGTAGTGCGCGGCGACGTGGTACAGCTGCCCGCAGCCGGCGAGGGCCTTGCGCAGAGACTCTTTGTCGCGCAGGTCGCCATAGGCGCCGTCGATCTTAAATTGTTGCAGGTTGGAGAAATCGCTGTCGCGGCGGGCCAGTACACGGACCTCGATGCCGGTCTTGATTAACGCGCGGACGACCGCCGCGCCGACGAATCCGGTTGCGCCTGTGACGAGAGCTTTCATGAGCTGTGAGTGCTGACAAGCGACAAGTGAGCAAGTGGCACGATTCTGCAAGACCTGTCAGCCTGAAATCGTGTCAGCATGTCAGCGGGGCGCCTCAGTTCTTGCGAGACGTAATATAGCGCGCGATCTCACGGAGTGGATCGGCCGACGGGCCGAATGACGACAAGCGATTGATTGCGCGCGTGACGCAGTCGTCGGCCAGCTTCCTGGCCCCGTCCACGCCGTAAAAAGTCGGATAGGTCTTCTTGCCGCGCTCGGCGTCCGTGTTGGGATTCTTGCCGAGTTCTTCGCGTGTGCCGGTCACGTTCAGGACATCGTCGGCGATTTGGAAAGCCAGACCGATATCTTCGGCGTAACCCGTCATGTCGTCAAGCTGCCGGTCGGTCGCTCCGGCGGCGATCGCACCCATCCGCACAGCTGCGCGCATCAACATGCCGGTTTTGTGCTTGTGAATGTTTTGCAGCGTCGGCAGATCGATGTCTTTATTCTCCGCTTGAATGTCGAAGACCTGGCCGCCGACCATGCCCACGTTGCCGGAGCCGTAGGCCAGCTCCTGAATCAGGCGGACCTGTCGCGCGGGATCGCAGCCCTTCATCAGGTCAGGCCGGCTGCAGAGATCGAAGGCCATGGTCAGCAAGGCATCGCCGGCGAGGATCGCCATCGCTTCGCCGTAGACTTTGTGATTCGTCGGTTTTCCCCGGCGGAAGTCATCGTTATCCATCGAGGGCAGGTCGTCGTGAATCAGCGAATAGGTATGGATGAATTCCAGCGAGCAGGCGACGGCCATCAATCCCGGGGGTGTCGTTCCCAACGCTTCCGCCGCGGCAATCGTCAGAATCGGCCGCACCCGCTTGCCGCCCGCCATCAGGCTATAGCGCATGCTCTCGTGCAAGGTCGTCGGCGGCGTCGTGGCCGGGGGGCTCACGTCATCCAGGAAGCGATCGACTGCAATCCGCTTTTGTTCGAGATAGTCCTTAATGTTCATGGAGATAAAAAGAGGTTTGTCACGACTGGCTCTATATTTTCGGAGAGTAACAAATGGCCTGGGGGGTGTCAAACGGGGGGCGGGGCGGTCACTCGTGATTGTTTCCTCGCTCTCTGAGCGCGGTGGAATCAATCACGAGCGCCGACCCAGGCGAGCAGGAAAGAAGGGAGAAGAGGCTGAGGCAACGCGTCCTGGGTATTGGGCCTTCCGAGCGACCATGCTGCAGGCTAGTCATTGCTTGTTTTTCTTCTGAGCGCTTCGCTATACTCCCACCACTATGAGCATCAGAAAAGGCGGCGGAGATTGGGAGCCGATGTTGCTGGGGATTGAACCTCGGCACTGCAAGGTGTGCAACGAAGGGCTCTATCGGAACAAGACCTTCTTTACCGGCGGCTGGTCCCGTTGCGCCCTCTGCGATGAGTTTGTCCACTACAGCTGTCTCGCCAGCGGCAAAGTATCGTTTCTGAAAGCCCGTCCGCGCGTGTGTAAAACATGCCGCGCGGCTCAAGAGGGCACCCCCTCTCCTTCGCCTACGAAGGATGAGACCCCGGCTGCCGTCGGGTCGTGACCTCCAATTCCCCGTCGAATCAAGTTCCTTCCAGAACCGATTGGCATGCCTATTTTTCTGAAGCGATCCGGCTGGCGCTGGCCCCGCTGGTCCTGCTCTTCGCGGGGTTCTTTACCTCTAATTTCATCATCAGCGGTCAGTACACCTGGCCGCGGACGAGCCGCACGCTGGCGCTGACATTGACCGTGCTGATCCTCTCCTACGAGTTTGTCTACAAAGAACAGCTCGCGCGCCAGGCGTCACCGGAGCGGGCGAAATCCGTCCTGCTCTATTCCTGTGTGATTCCCTATCTGGTCGGCGTCTTCGTGATGGTGGCCTTGTGGAAGCTGTAGCAGGATGCTGAAAAAGTCCGCCAGCGGCGTTCTCGCTTCACGCAGAGACTCAACGTACCGAAGCGTACGCCTTCGCCTCTGCGCTCGCTGCGGCCTTGCTGGACGGCCTTTTTGAGCATCCTGATGGGATGGAAGTTTCCATGCGCTATGGAACATGGTAACGAGCCTTCTGGCAGAGGCAGAGGATAGACAATGGCCCAGGTCATTCGAAGCGGCGCATTTTTGCAGCAATGCTGGTCGGTGCATCCGCTCTGTGTCACGGTGAAACGGATTGCCGATGATCGCACGGTCGTGCTGCTCTGCAGTTCCTGCCGTTCCGCGCATCATTTGCAGTGTGATTCGGTGGTTGCTCAGCAATCAGCGGCGCAGGGTGAGGGGGAAGCTTCGGCTCCCACCGTAGCCAATGAGAGCGATGGGCTGACGAAACTTGCCAACTGTATCGCTGCCCATCGACCGGCCCTATCGTTGCGTGAGATGGATGTGTTTGAAGACCGGGTGCTGGTCCGCTGCGCCGATTGCCGGTGCCACTATGCCTTGGCGGTCGCTCAGTTTGAAATGCGTCAGAAATAACGAGAGGATGTTGCAAAAGCCCTCCAGCAGCGTTCCCTGCCTCCGCCGAAGCGCTTCGCGCAGGCAGGTCGCTTCACTCAAGGCCTCAACGTACCAACTGCGTACGTCTCGGCCTTTCGTTCGCTGCGGCCTTGCTGGAAGTCCTTTTTCATCATCCTCTGGGACGCAGCTGGTGTGCGCAGGGTAGGACCTGATTATTTCTCCATGCCGCATTCACTCGCTTTGACCGATGAAGAGGCCGCTTTTGTGGCCGATGCGCAATTCTTTCGCAAGAAAGAGCGGATTTCGGCGAAAGTGCGGGCTCAACTCGATGCAGCCTATGCAGGACTGACGGAAGAATTGGGCCACGCCAGTTTGATGGCGCCGCCGGGGTTTAATTCTCGCGCGCATCAGTTCGTGAAAGGTGAGCATCTCGAATCGTTTCCCTACCAGTATCTCGATTGCCCCAAGCATTTCGACGGGCCGAACAAGTTCACCTTCCGGACGCTGTTCTGGTGGGGCCATCATCTGGCCTGCGCGCTGATTCTCGAAGGGGAAGGCCTCAAGCAGTACAAGAAGCACATCGTCGACCGGTTTCATCAGGTGGCTGGTCAGGAATTGGAGTTGTCGCTGGCTCCGACGTTGTGGGAATGGAAGCGCGGGGAAGGCTATACCCTGCCGATCACGCACGATCGCAAGGCGCAGATCGCGTCGGTGTTGGCCGAGCGGCGGTTTCTCAAGATCGTGCGGTTCGTGCCGATGACTGATCCCCGGCTTGCAGCCGGGTTGCTCCCCGACCTGAGTCGGGAGACCTTTCGTTCGATGTTGCCCATTGTGAGAGTCTGACGGCCCGGTGTTTCGGGAATTGTCTCCGGATGCCAACTTGGGTAGACTGGGCCAGCGTCGGCGCAATATATGTTTAGCGTGAGGAGGCGTCCGTGAAATCAATGATGTTGCGACAGGTGGTGGGAATGAGTCTGGTCGGAGTCATGGCCGTGATGGCCGGATGTGTGGGGAAGGGGGAGACACGTTATCTGGACGTCCGAACGCCGACGGCCGCCGCTCCGTCTCCCGAACAAGAGCCGGTCAAGATTGTGATTGAACCATTTGAAGATCGTCGTGATGACAAAACGCGGGTGGGACAGCGGACGCATCTATGGGGCGGCACGACGGTATTTAATGTGGCGGGAGAACGTCCGGGAGAAGTGATTGCCCAGGCCCTGGCGGATCGTCTGAAGAATCGCGGCTGGCGGGGACGCCCCTGGAAAGTGCAAGTCGGCCGGGCGGTGGATGCTCCGGATGCCGACATTATTATCAGCGGCCAGGTATCGGAATTCTCAGTGACGGCCAAGAGCCGGGTGTTTTCGACCGTGATCAACGCCAGTAACAAGTTCAGTATTCAGGCGCGCAATGTAGGGGATACCAGCACGACGATTCGAAGCGTCGAGGGCGCGCAACGGACTACGGTCTTCTGGTTTGCCGAGGAAGATGTGCAGGAATTGTTGGCAGCGACTTTGAAAGACGGCATCGACCGGTTCATTGCGGATACGATGGTGGCAGATCGGGCATTACGACCAGCGCACTAGCGGGATGCTGAAAACGTCCGCCAGCGGCGTTCTCACATCGTTCAGACTCTCAACGTACCCCAGAGGGTACGCCTCGGCCCTTCACTGGCTGCGGCCTTGCTGGACGGCCATTTTGAGCATCCCGCGTATCCACGTGTCGACAGGGGAGATTCGGAAGAGTGCGTGAGCGGCGCTGGGAAACAACGACACCGCTGACGTTCAGCCAGGTTCTGGCGGTCGGAGAACGGCTGGCGGCGTTAGGCCTCAAGCCGGCGGTGCCTGCGCAGGACGTGATTTGTTACGTCGAGGAGTGGACTGTATCCGCGCCAGACGAATTCGATCAGCTCGATCCCTGGGCCACAGAAGATGTCACGTTGGTGCATGTGCGTGAGGGCTGGCGGGGCGATTTCTTCCTATTGGCCGGCGCCTACCATACCGTTTTTCAACGCTATCAGGATGTCGGAACCTACTGTTCGGTGAGCCACCCCTGGCGCATCCGTGAATCGTTGCGGCGGCATGAACCACGCAGCATGTTCTGGCTCGGGTTCCGGCATGCCCATTCCTTCCTGCGCATCCGCCTGCAGACGACGGAGGTGATCACGCCGGGGGAAACGCGCGCCGACAGCGACCGCGCGGAATGGCTCGACGAACGGCGGGCCGCCTTTCTCGACGCCATCACGATTCTGGAACTGCCCATCGAAACGCTCATCGAGAAGGAGCAGGTCATCTTGCGTCCGGCCGATCCCGCCACACCATTCTTCTGTTCCTGGCCCGACGCATTCGGCCCTTGCCAGTTCGAGTACAATACGACCGACTCCTATGAGTTCCTGGTGCCGGCCAGCAAACTGGCGGCCACCTTTGCGCAGGAACCGGCCGGCGTGCGAACCTACCTGACGGGATTTTCCGAAGAGGCGCTCACCGATTTTGCGGCCATTGAGCCGGGTGCCCGCTTTGCCTATCGCTGTTCCGTTCATTGCCCGTTGGACGAGTTGCTGGAAGTCTTGGAGGCGATCCAGCCGGAGGGTCGTTTGTACGCTACGCTCTGTGAGTTCCAAACGCAGGCGGTGTTGCCGGAAGGGGACGATGCCTCGGCGATCATCGGCATCGTCGGGTTGAACGGGCAATTCCAGATCGAGGCCCGCCTGAACCGGGCTCCGCTCAAGGAAGAGGCCATGGGGCCATGGCTGGAGCGACTGATTGGATACCCGGTGACGTATGCTCCGCTCCCCGCCTTTGTGTGAGAGGTTGCTGAAACGGGCGGCCAGCGGCGTTCTCGGTTCGAAATAATCCTCAACGTACCCCAGAGGGTACGCCTCCGGTTATTTCTCTCCTCCGGCCTTGCTGGCCATCCCGTTTGAGCAACCTGTAAGACGTCTTCTCTTTAAGAACAGAATTTTCGTTGAACAATTCCTTCGGATTTCGCACAGTGGGGCCATGAGTCCGATTGCGAAGATCCAATCTCTCCTTGCCAAGCCCTTCATGCCGGCGGTGTTTTTCCTCTCCGGCGTTTCGTACGATACCCTCACGCTCACGCGTATCGACCGGTTGCAGGATAATCTCCTGCTGTTGATCTATTTGCTGTTGCTCGGTGTGCTCATTGTGCTGACCGGCCGGTTGGGGATCGAGCCGGCGCCGGAGGGGGAGCATCTCGCGTCATTTTCCCCGTTCGCGCGGTGGATGCTCAAAGCCCGGTCCTATTATCCGATGGCGGTGCAGTTTCTACTGGGCGGGCTCTTCAGCGCCTATGCGATCTTCTATTCCCGGAGCGCGACCCTGACGAGCAGCGCGATCTTTTTTGCTCTGTTGATCCTGCTGCTGGTCGGGAACGAGTTTCTGCGTGACCGGCTGTCCAGCCTGCGTCTCTTGATCAGCCTCTATGCGCTGGTGTGCTTCGCTTTTTTCACGTTCTTTCTCCCGGTGATGACCGGGCTAATGAACATGGCCGTTTTCCTCGCGGGAGCCGGATTGACCGCGATGGTCACGCTCCGGGTTGTGCACTTGATCTATCGCAATAATCCGGATCGCTCCAAACGTGAAGCCGTCGGCGTCACCGCTCCGGCGTTCGGGCTTATTGCGCTGCTGGTCGGGTTTTATTTTCTGAACTGGATTCCACCGGTGCCGCTCTCGATGAAGTTCGGCGGCATCTATCGCGAGGTGCAGCGGCAGGGAGATCAGTTTCTCCTGACCTACGATCGCAAATGGTACGAAGTCTGGAAACGCTCCGAGAATCCGTTCCCTGCCGATGAGCCGATCTATTGCTTCACTGCCGTCTTTGCCCCGGTGGCACTGGATGCGACGGTGTATCATCATTGGTATTTCCGCCCCAACAGCAGCAAGCTCTTTACCCATGCCGACAAGATTCCCATCAAGATCTCCGGCGGCCGCGAGGGCGGCTATCGGGCATATTCCTTCAAGCAGCGCCTCGATCCCGGCGACTGGCGTGTGGACGTCGAAACAGAAGATGGCCGCATCGTCGGGCGGGTGTCGGTCCGAGTCGAACAGCGGAATGATCAACCGACCGCACTGAAGACACTGTCCTACTGATGAAACGCCTCAACGCGATGGTTCTTGGGCAGTGCCAAGCCATCGCCGGTATCGAGCAAGCGCTGCCGGGCGTGAAAACCGGCACAATTGCACCGTCCGCATCAGTCCCCATCTGGTCTATTGAGAGAGGGATGTCTAGGATGTAGTTCCTCCGAATGCTGCGCGTATCGTCGAGATCTGGTTGCGAGAGATTTCTCAAGAGCGTAGAGTCGGCATGTCATGAGTATTCGAATCCTTCCTCCCTGCCCCTCCAGTCCTAACTGCGCTTCTACCCAGGCAACAGACGAAGGCCATGCCATTGCGCCGTTCCGCTATCGCAAGTCGCGGGCGGAGGCGAAGGAGGCGTTGAAGGACATCGTTCGGACCATGCCTCGCACCAGGCTTGTCGAGGAAGACGAGTCCTATCTGCATTACGAATTCACGAGCTTGCTGCTCCGCTTTGTCGATGACGTGGAGTTTCTCCTCGACGACGAGAACAAGACGATTCACTTCCGTTCCGCCTCACGCACCGGCTACGGTGATCTCGGGGTGAACCGGAAGCGAATGGAAGAGATCCGGTCGCTTGCCGGCGACAAGCTCTAGCGCTATTCGGTAATTTTCTTGGGAGTTGTCCGGCTGCTTGTTATGCTTCCAACCCAGGAGGCCGGATTCTATGGGGTTCAAACGAAAAGGCTCGCGTGTCGATGTCAGCCGTGCCGGCCGTTTGCAGCGGGGTGCCCTCTCGGCGCCGTGCAAAGTTCTGGATGTCAGCGAGACCGGCGTCAAGATTGAGAGCCGCCTCTTCGTGAAGAGTGGTGACGTACTTCAACTGGTGATCGACCTTGAACAGGGACGAACGGTGACGTGCGGGTTGCAGGTCGTCCATGTGCGATCCCCGAAGTTCGGCGCGACGATTTCGTCGATCAGTCCGGAGGATCGTGAGCGACTGACCCATATCCTCGACGACCATGTGCAGAATAGTTTTTCCCGCCGCTAGCGGCTGAACTCTACAACTTGCGGCAGGTCGCCGTGGGGGCGAGTTCCGTTTCTGACAATTCCAGCTTCGAGAGATAGGCCCAGCCCATCAGGTAGCCCAGCTGCCGGTAGGCTTCGAATTCCTCCAGCTCATACCACTGAAACACCGTACTTGTCTGAGGGAACTCCTTTCCCTCCGGCGCCTCGACGATCTTCGTCACCTTCTTGATGGCCAGTTGTGCCCATTCGCGGGCCTGGTCGTCGCTGATCATCGCGAGCAGCCGGTTGGCATCCAGATGGGTCGGGTTCGTGGGCGGACTGGCCAGCGGCGCTTCGGCCAACGGGCGGCCGCTTTCCGGATCGGCGCTGACGAAGATCTTGCCGGGCGCGGTCAATGCCGGGTTTTTTTTGAAGAGCGTCGGGTTGTAGGCGTAGGGCTTCAGGTAGTGAATGACGGTTGGGGTGCCGTCTGGTCGCAGGACCCAGAAGCGGCGGTACCAGACGATCTCATGCTGTTCCGGGATTTCTCCACACCACTGCACTTCCTCGCCGAAATAGCTTTTAATTCTAGCTTGGAGATGGTGGAGGTAGTCGTATTGCCAGGTGGTGTCGAGCGTGGCATCGCCCACGATGATATGGCTGACCTGGCGGCGCAAGAGCGTCTGGACGCCCAGGTTGTCGTAGAATGAGCCGTCGGTGATCTCGATCCACCGGCTTTTCGTATCCGGCCAGATCCGCTGGATGGTCATCATCAGAAAGTAATCCCAGACGGTGGTGACGGGGGTATTGAACCGGCGGGCGTAGTTCCAGGTCTGATATTCGTTGTTGATGTTGAAGGGCGCCGTGCTGAACCGGAACAACAGGCGCGCGATGTCATTTCGGTACCATTCCTCGACCAGGCTATCCAGATCCAGCCCCGCGCCTGAGGCGGTCATGGCCTGGGAGAGGCGCACGCAGGCACCGGCGCGGATGCGTTCAGCCCGTGGCTTGTGGCAGGTGCCTTCGGTCAGGTCTTCGACGACGACTTTCCGCGGGTTGAACCAGGCCGGCTTGCCGTCTTCGGTCTGGGCTTCGACCACGGGTAAGCCGAACCCGGCACTCTGGATGTAGCCGAGGCCGTCGGAGCCGGTGTAGTCGCGGGTGAACTCGAAGTTGTAATTGTCGCGATAGGGACGGTTCGTCTCGGTTTCGAAGGCGCGGGGTCTGCCGCGGTTCACCAGATTGCCGTTGATGATTAGGTAGGGTGCATCGGCGTCCTTCCGGTTCAACCGGACCAGCGGGCTTTCCTGTTTCCCGCGCAGGTAGGTGAGCTGGATGCGATCTTCATAGGGCGTGAATAAGTGCAGCTCGTTCCCGATCTCCGGCGGCGTCTTGATGTGCAGGATCAGATCCCACATGTAATAGGGCAGAAGCCGCCAGGCATAGCCCCACATGAGCTTCGGCCCTTCCCAGAACCCGCCTTCCTTGATAAAGCCAGAATGGTGCCGCAAATGGGCGATGAAGTCCTGATGGGGATCGAGCAGCTTGCCTTGATCCATGGTCTGGACGAGGTTGCCGTAGGCGTCATCCTGCTCTTGACCCAAGTGGGCGAGCATCCAGCCTGCGATATAGGACCCGCCTGAGACGGTGCTGAGGTAGTCGATATCAGGCAGTCGCTGCATGTCATGGAGCGATTGCAGGACACCCAGGTGGAAGGTGGCGGAGCGGATGCCGCCGCCGGAGAAGGCCAGGCCGGTCAGGCTCGGCGGAACGCTGGTCGTAGCCAGGGGATGAGCCGACACGCCATTCGACTGCCCGTTGGCAACGGTGGAGCGGCGTTCCTGGATATAGGCGTATTCCTCCTGGTAGTCCCGCACGAGCGAAGCCGGCTGATAGGTGAAGGCTCGCTGGCGGATGTCATAGGTCTTGGTCGGAACCGTCTGGCAGGCGGAAAGGGTAAGGCTGAGGAGGAGGCTTGCCCAGAGCCAGCGGGAGCGGCGTTGATAGTGCGTAGGGCCAATCACAGGCGGCACTGTAGCGGAATCCCGGAAGTGAAGAAAGAGGGGCGAGTGATTCCACTTAAGCTTTGGGGGGTAGCGACCGAGAGGGAGTCTAGTGCTTGGGCGTCTGGAGCTTCGGGCCCAATCGGGTCGTATGCTGGAAGACGCACTTCGGGCAGGTGTAATGAACGAATTGCGCGCCGCCGACCAATCGTTTCTTCATCGGCACCTTGCACCAGGTGCAGAGTCGGTCGGGAAGCGTGGCTGCGGATACGGTCGGAGTCGATGGGTTGCTCATAGTGGGGCGCATTGTCACCGAGGGGTGTGAACCTTGTCAACCGACTTGGAGGGCACCGGGTGGCCCGAGCTGAAAAAAGTTTTCGCGCCGCGTCTCACCGAAAATTCTTCATGGTATAGTGCGATCCAGATGTCCTGTACGCGTGCCTTCACATTCTCACTGAAAGGTGATCACCTATGAGTATCTCGGCTGGTTCCGAGTCGTCAATCTTACCAACCGGCACCCCTGCCGCCGCTTCCCTGCCTGTTCAAGACATGGTAGGAACCGGCAAAGCATGGGGCCTCTGCACCGCTGTCGATCTTCAAGATTGCAATCCCGACCTCATCCGTGATGCTGACCACATCAAGCGCTATGTCGTGGAGCTCTGCGAGCTCATCGGGATGAAGCGCTTTGGCGAGTGCCAGGTCGTGAATTTCGGCGAAGGTCGTGTGGCCGGCTACTCCATGGTGCAGCTGATCTCGACGTCGTTGATCAGCGGCCATTTTGCCAACGACACCAACAACGCGTACCTCGATATTTTCAGCTGCAAGGGTTACGACCCTGCGGTCGTCGAAGCCTTCTCCAAGGAGTTCTTCGGCGCGCGCCGGAGCATGGCGACAGCCACACTCCGTTATTAGTCGCTCGCTGAATGGCCTGCGCGTGGGGGCCGCAGAACTGTGGCCCCCATTGCCGCCACCTACGAACCTCTTTCTATCGATTCATGAAACCCACGACCATCGCCGAGTTTTTCCAGTTGCTGCCGGTCTCGCTCGATCGGGATGCTGCCGAGGATGTCACGGTTGTCTATCAATTCGATCTAAGCGGCGCCCAGGGCGGGCAGTATTCAGTGCAAGTGAAGGATGGAGCCTGTACCGTGCAAGCGGGAGTGCATGCCGATCCGCAGGTGACGATCTCCATGGCGGGTGATGACTGTCTGAAGCTGCTCAATGGCAAGCTCAATATTCCGGCCAGCGTGATGACCGGCCGCCTCCGCGTGAGCGGAGATATGGGTCTGGCCATGCAGCTCAAATCGCTGTTTCCCACCCTCGGGGCCTGATTTCCCTTCAGCTGTTCATCGCGCCTTGCAGTGACCGACCGGACGCGCGGGTGGTGCGCTTGACGGCTCTTGTCCCTCTCTGCGAGGCTGTGAACCTGTCCTGTTGCTTAGAAAGACGATTCGCGATGTCGATCCAGTGGTTTCCCGGTCACATGAATGCGGCCCGTAAAGAAGCGGCCAAGACGATGGAGGCGATCGATGTCATCGTCGAGGTCCTGGATGCACGTGTTCCTCAGGCCAGTTGCAATCCATTGATCGAAGAACTGCGTCTACCCCGGCAACGCCCTTGCCTGAAAGTGCTCAACAAAGCGGATCTTGCCGACCCGGCTGTGACGAAGGCCTGGCTCGAACGGTATAACCGGCAGGCCGGTGTCACGGCCGTGGCTTTGTCGTGCAAGGGTGCGGGCGATGCTGCCAAGATCCCTCGCCTGTGCCAGCAGATCGCTCCCCATCGCAACAGCAATGTGAAGCCGCTGCGCATGTTGATCATGGGAGTCCCCAATGTCGGTAAGTCGACCCTGATGAACGCACTCCTCAAGCGGCGCATCGCTCGTGTGGGTGATGAACCGGCTGTGACCAAAGTCCAACAGCGACACAAGCTGAATGACCATATGGCCATCATCGACTCGCCCGGATTGCTCTGGGGGACAATCAAAGATCCGCAGGTGGGCTTGCTGCTTGCGACGATCAACGCGGTCGGGCACACGGTCGTGGATGATGAAACCGTGGCGGAGTTTCTTGCCGGGAAGCTGCTCGAACGGTATCCAGCCAGACTGACCGCCCGGTACGGTTGCGCGGTGGAGGGACTGACGAGTGCGGGAGTGATTGAAGCCATCGCCAGAAAACGCGGCTGTCTGCTGGCCGGAAGCGGCGGGGCGTTGGATCGGGACAAGGCTGCGAGGATTCTCTTGGCCGACTACCGCGACGGCACGCTGGGCCGCGCCAGTTTGGAGATGCCGGAAACAGAGGAAGCGGCGCAGGCTGAACCAGCCTAAAAAGGTTTGCCGGAGGCTACTCCATTGCCGGAAGCGGGCTGGTCGGTGCTAAAGGTGCAGCGGCCTGCTGTTCCTTCTCGAACTTCCTCGGGAACCATTCTTCAAAAATCATATACATAGTCGGCACGAGGAAGAGGGTTAGCAACGTCGAGACACTGAGCCCTCCGACGACTGACCGCGCGAGCGGCGCGTTGGTTTCTCCGCCGGTGCCCCAGCCGATGGCCATCGGGAGCAGGCCGAAGACCGTGGCGAGCGAGGTCATCAGAATCGGGCGCAACCGCGTGCGCGAAGCCGTAATGACCGCATCCGCCAGCGAATGGCCTCTGCGGCGCAGGACGTTGGTATAGTCGACGAGCAGCACGCCGTTCGAGACGACGATGCCGAGCATCATGATGATGCCCATCATCGAAGTGGTCGACAGAGTCGTATTGGTCAGGAAGAGGATCAGAATCACACCGGGGAAACCCATCGGCACCGAGAACATGATGATGAAAGGATCGATCAGCGATTTGAACTGCGCCGCCATCACCATATAGACCAGCGCCAATGCGAGAACGGTGGCGAACTGCAGGCCCTGAAAGGTCTCCCGCTGTTGCTGGATTTGTCCCGCCAGCTTGATCGTGAATCCGGTCGGCAGTTGGAAGGCGGCAAAGGCCGCTTCCAGGTCTTCCGCAATGGCGCCCAACGGGCGCGTGGTGGGGTTGGCGGTAATATGGACGACGCGCTGGAAATACTTCCGGTCGATCTTCACCGGTCCGGCGTTCAGCTTCAGCGAGGCCACGTTCTTGAGCAACACCGGCTCTCCGGCCTTCGTCGTGAGTAGAATGTTGTCCAGGTCGGTCAGGTCCTTGCGGTGCTCTTCGGCCAGCCAGGCGCTGATGTAATACTCGTTGCCGTTCTGCGGATCAGTGTAGATGATCGGGTCGGTCTGCCCGTTTCCGTTGAGGGAGAACAGCACGGCGTTGGCCACGTCGGTTTCGCTGATACCGAGCAGCGCGGCCTTTTCCCGGTCCACCACCACGTTGATCTCCGGGTAGTTCTCTTCCCGGCTCACTTCGATGTCGGCGATCCCCGGGATCTTGTGCATGGCGTCTTCGACCTGGCGGATCACGCCGCGCGCTTTTTCAAAATCATAACCGTAAATCTCGACGTCGATCGATTTCTGCGAGCCGAAGCTGGTCACCCGCTTTACGAGTCCACCCGGATCGAAGAACATGGCGACGCCGGGGAAGAGCTTGATGATCTTGGGGCGCACGTCGTTCATGACCTGCACCTGGTTCCGTTTCCGTTTGTCCGGCGGGGTGAGGTAGACGGAGATGACGGAGGTGTGCGGGCCGGTATTGGGATTGAAGAGCGACGAGCGGCCCTGGGCGAGGACGCCGGTGCTGGAGACCATCGTTTCCAGTTCATCGGGCGGAATATTTTCTCTGAGCACCCGTTCCACCTCGGCAACCTGCTGCTCGGTTTTCTCCACGCGCTGGCCGACCGGGGCGCGCAGGACAATGCGGAACTGGCTTTCGTCCGAGACCGGCAGAAACTCCGTGCCGATCATCGGGAGCAGCATGAGGGAGCCGATAAAGAGCAGCACGATTGTGGTGATGAACAGACGGCGGTGCGCGAGTACCCAGCGCAGCGAGTCTTCGTAGCTGCGGTCCAGAGATTCGTAGCGGTCCCGGCTCCAGTCCATGAGGCGCACGAACCAGGCCGGCATCGACCGGTGTGCTTCCTGTTCGGGCTTCAGAAACTTGTAGCAGAGCGCCGGCGTGACCGTTCGCGAGATGAAGAAGGACGTGAAGAGGGCGATGGCGATAGTGACGGTCAACGGAATCAGTAACAAGCGCGCGATGCCGACGACGAAGAACATGGGTAGAAAGACGACCACCGTCGTGACGGTCGAGGCAAAGATCGGCATGGCGACTTCGCGGGCGGCCTCCAGGATGGCGTCCCAGCGGCGTGGCGTCGTATTGAGGTGCCGCTGAATGTTTTCCAGTTCGACGATTGAGTCGTCCACGAGCCGGCCGATACCCAGGGCCAGCCCTCCCAGCGTAAAGACGTTCAGTGTCTGACCGGTGAAGTAGAGCACGATGAAGGTCACCAGGATCGATAGTGGAATCGAGACGGAAATGATGAGGGTGCTCGTCAGGTTGCGCAGAAAAATGAGGATGACAGCGGCGGCGAGCAGGGATCCGTGCAAGGCCTGCTCGATCAGATTCTGAATGGACTGGCGGATGTACACGGATTGATCGAAGGAGATGCCGAGTTTTACGCCGGGCGGAATGCCGATCATCTTGGGGAGTGCCGTGCGCAGGGCATCCACGACTTCGACGGTATTGGCGATGGGTTGTTTGTTGACGCGGAGGTATACGGCCCTGGTGCCGTCGGTGCGGACGATGTTCGTCTGGATGTCGGAGGAGTCGGTCACGGTTCCGACATCGCGGACGCGGACTGGGTTGCCCTGCTGATTCACTTTGACGATGACGTCCTGGATCGGATCGACGGTTTTGAATTGATTGTTCGTGAAGACGTTGTAGTCGAGATTGCCCGCTTTCAAATCGCCGGATGGGAGAATCAGATTGGCCGCTTTGACGGACTTCACGACATCGAGAATCGAGAGCCCGCGCGCATTGAGCAGGGCCGGGTCCAGATTGATATTGATCTGGCGGATCTTGCCGCCCTCTACCGTCGCGGCGGCGACGTTGGCGATCTGCTCGATCTGCGGCGCGATCGTGTTGTACGCGAGGTCGTAGAGCGCCCGCTCGTCCAGATCGTCGCTGGAGACGGTGACGAACGACACCGGGATATTGGAGACGTCGAACTTGACGATAAAGGGTTGCAAGATGCCGGGCGGCAGACTGTTCAGGATCTGGGTAATGCGCTGCATCACCTCCATCTGGCCGACGTTGATGTCGGCGCCCCAGTTGAACCAGATCTGGACCGCGCCGATGCCTTGTTTGGAAAAAGACTCGACGTGCTCCACATTGGAGGCGGAGCTCACGGCTTTTTCGATGGGATAGACGACGCTTTGTTCGATGTCGAGCGGCGGCGCGCCCTTATAGATCACCCCCACGAACGCGACAGGTACCTGGATGTTGGGGAACAGATCGACGGGGAGCCGTTCCAGCGAGGTGACGCCCAGCACCACCATCGCAAGCGAGAGCATCAGGATGCCGATGCGATTCCTGAGTGCCAGGAGCGTCAGCCACATATCCGGATCTATCCTTTGGCGGGGGTGAGTGAAGCTGGTGTTGGCATCGGGGATTCGGTCGGCGCATTGGGCGCGAGTGATTGTGCCTGGACGGGGGTGCCGTCGTGTACGAGGTCTTTCCCCGACACGATGACCTGCTCGCTGCCGTTCAAGCCTTGGGTTATTTCGACCCGATTGCCCTCGCGGGCGCCGATCTCGACATTGACGCGTTGGGCTTTGCCGTCCCGCACGATGTAGACATACTGCACATCTTCCAATCGGCTGACGGCGTCGATTGGGATTTGCACCGCCTGTTGGTGAGTGCCCACCAAGGCTTCGACACGTGCGAACATTCCGCCCTTCAGCGCCCGGTCTTTATTGGGTAGATCGATTTCGACGGTCATGGTGCGAGTGGCGCGATTGAGTGCTTGGACGATGCGCGTGACGGTTCCGTCGAATACCCGGTCCGGATAGGCTTCGGCGCGGACCTCCGCTTTCTGTCCGATATGCACGAGAGGAATATCTTTCTCGACGACTTCGATCAAAATCCGCACGGTTTCAATTTCGTGCAGGCTCATAATGCCGCGGGAACTGGTCGAGGTGCTGGCCGTGGCGTTGGTGACGTAGGCGCCGGGATCGAGGTTGCGCTCGGCGACATAACCGGCAAAGGGTGCGCGGATATAGGAGTAGGCCAGGTTCGTCTCCGCTTGAGCGAGCGCGACCTCCATCTGCTTGACCTGGGCCTGCAAGGATTCCAGGGCGGCGGCGGCGCCGTCGAAGTTGACTTGTGCGTTGTCCAAATCCTGCTGCGACACAAACTGGTCCTTAATGAGTGCCTGCATCCGGTCGAGCGTCAGGGTTGCATTGCGGACGGCCGCTTGCTGCTGGGCGACTTTGGCTTTGGCCGCCGCGAGGTTGGCCTTGGCCTGATTGACGGCATGTTGATAGTCCGTGTGGTCGATTTCGACCAGCAGTTGATTTGCTTTGACGTGATCCCCCTTGTCCACGTGAATCTTGGCGATGTAGCCGTCGACTCGTGAAAACAGATTCACCACCTGGTTGGGAATAATGTCGGCTGTGTAGGCCAGGCGGATGGGGAGATCCTGTTTCAACGGAGTGGTCGTTCCCACGGTGATGACGCGGGTCTTCTTGTTGTCGGTTTTGGCGCCGCCGCTCAAACGAAATACCACCAGAGCTGTGACGGCGAAGAAAATGATCACGCCGAGAATGACGAACGGGTGTTGCTTTAATGACCTCATATTCGGGTCCTTCGCTTCCTGGCGCGGCCGGTCGGTGGCGCTTCCACGAGCCCGTGGAGAAATACATCGACATAGGTCGAGACGGTATCGTCGTAAGAGCGGTCCATCGGTACGCCGAAGATTTCGTGCAACAGGCGATGGTGCACGACCATGCCGATGAAGGCCCGGGCGGCCAGGAGCGGATCGACCCGGCGGAAGGCCCCGTCCTCAACCCGCGTTTGAATATAGGTCGCCAGATGGTCGTAGAATATTTTGTGGTGTTTGCTGAAAAACATATCGGACAGTTCGTGGCCTTCGAGAGCGCTGAAGAGCAAGAGCCGCAACAAGGTCGGGTCTACGCCGGGACGAATTCGGTAGCTGGCGATCAAGGTGAACACGCGCCGGTCGTCTCTCTTTTTGGCGGATTCTTCGATGGCGCTGAGGAGTTCGCTGATCGTGACTTTTTCCGCAAGGATGGCGGCATAGAGCGCGCGTTTGGTCGGAAAGTGTTTGAAGACCAGCGCTTCACTGATGCCGGCCGTTTTCGCGATCTCTTTGGTGGTCGTGCCGTTGAAGCCTTTTTGGGCAAATAGTGTCGTGGCGGCCTGGATCAGGCTCGCCTGGCGTTCCTGGCTGGATTGTCTGGATGGTCGGGGTGTCCGTGTCATGATCCGGTGAGTGAGTGGTTACTCACCAAAAGTTAGCATGGGAGGCCGGTGGAAGACAAGCAATGGAGTGAACCGGTGGTGTCTGGTTACTGCAGCATCTGCGGACGTCTCTGCGAATGGTGTGGCTCTTCGACCATGGCAAAGAGCGGGAGGAGATCGCTCATGGCGGCATCGGGGAGATGTTTCCAAAGAAATCGGCGAAGGCGTGAACGTTCGAGCGGGCTCACGCGTGCAAAGCTCAACCCGTACCGGGACCCGTCGATCCACACGACCTGTGCATCCGTAATCAACACCGTCTGTGGAAGCTCAAGGACCAGGGCCAGTCTCTCCCCCACAATGAGACCGCTTTTGCTTTCGAGGCTGCAGCCGGCGTCGGAGAGATCCAGCAGGAGAGCCTTGCCGATCCGGCTTGTCGTATGCCGCTGCGCAAACTGCAGGCGCCTGGTCACGGTGATGCGATAGGTCCGTCGCTGGTCTGCTCGTGATTGATGATTCTGTTGGGCGGTGGCTGAAGACATCGTGGGTGCTCCTGT
The DNA here is from genome assembly GCA_013140455.1 of Nitrospira sp. Taxonomy (GTDB): domain Bacteria; phylum Nitrospirota; class Nitrospiria; order Nitrospirales; family Nitrospiraceae; genus Nitrospira_D. Next base: position 74,172 of record JABFSU010000037.1, read on the forward strand.
TAAGCGTTCCCGCTGGTGCGCGTTGTGTGAAAGAATGACCTGAGAAACCGCTGTAGCCGGCGTTCTGACGTGGCCGGACTCTGTTGGGGTCTCAGCCCAAACCGGTGCTCGTTGACCCACGCGACCTGAGCCTGAATGACGAAGAGCGGATCGTTCTTGTCGGGCAGAGACAGAAACAGAGTGAGATCCATGTCGACCGTGACCGGTTGGTTGCCCCGGACGCCCAATCCTCCCCGCGACATGTCGACGACCGTGCCATTACCCATAATGACGTCGGTTTCATTCACCCCCGAATATATCAGGCCAAACGAGAGGGGGGTGCGGTCGATCCCGCGTCGTTCAGTCATGGGGCTGTTAAGAAATCCTGGTGTCTTCAGGACAGGTGGCAGCTTCATAACCGGATCCTTTCCCGCCGTGACAGGCGTTGTGACCTAGTGACAGTCGACGAGCGCATCCATCCACTCCATTGTTCCGATCTTTTGCTGTGGGAGCTGCATGCCGCACCGGTTCCCATTTACCCAGAGCACCCGAACTTGGGGAATGCAGAGTGGACGTTCAGAGCCTGGCACCTCGAGAAATAACGCGAGTTCCATCCCTTGTTTGAGTCCCCTGGTACCTGTGAGGCCGAATCCGTGTCGGCTCAGGTCGACGAGGGTGGCGTGCCCTATCACGATCTTCTGATCGTCCGAGCCCGAATAGCGCACCTTAAATATTCCACCGATGCGCGGTTCCCGGCGCCGTTCCGCTCCGGCATCGAGGACTGCTACGGAGGATTTCGATTCTGTTTTCCACCAGCTCATTGTTCGAATGCTCCCTCTCTGTATCCGGTAGAAGCCTGGAGTAGGTTCTTGTTAACGGTGCGTCGCCTGATGGTTTGAAGGTACCGCAGGACCGGTAGTTTGACAGCCCCCTAGGCGGGGGATCAGACCACCCTGCTGAAGAGGGGGCCCAGACGGTCGAAGCGCCGGTGCCTGTTCAAAAGTGGGCGGAAACGGACTTTGTCGCGGAATCCGCTACGAGACTGGTTTCTGGAGGTTGCTTGTGAAAGGAACGTTAGACTGGATGCGGGAGTTCGAGCGAAGAGACTGAGCCTGACTTGAGGAGAGATGATCTGCTCAAGCTGTGAACAGGGATTCGGCTGTACAGCTATCCCTGCTACACCAGCCGGAATCGAGTCCGTTGGTTCTGAACCGTGTCGTGTGTAATGTTTTTCCAGAGGAAGGCTTGAATGCGTTTGCGGTCGGTCTGGCTGAGTTGCATGAAACGAACGGAGAAATGACAGCCCGATACCCAGACGACATGGGCCGATGTGAGTCTCAACGGATCTTCTCCGTCTGGCAGCGCAATCGTCAATGATAACAAGGTTCCGCGGGTGACGGGGCGCTCACTGATCATCTTGCAGCCGGAGAGCGAGATATCTTTCGTGACCCCTTCGCCCTTGTGCGGCTGCGTCGGGACTTCTCCTGCGTAGCGCACCGGGCAGGTGACCGCCACCCGCTCGGAGTAGCGCTTGTCCAAGCTGGAATAGGCTGATTGGAAAGATTTCACCGCAGTTGATATCGGCCGTTTCATGAGCACCTCCAGAAACCGGTATACAGGTCTTGTCGGTCGTGACGTTGTTGCACTGTACTTCAGCTCTCTGTCACTAAGAATCCCCTAATAGGGCGGGATCAATCCCCCTGGAAGAAGGGGGGAGCCTCGCTGTCCGGGAAGTAGAGTGACGCAACACAGGACAGTATGTTGCAGAGGAGGGGGAATTGCCAGGTATAGGCAAATCCTTGCGTTGGCCTGCAAGGGGTGCGCTAAAACACCGTGCCGGAGTTTCCCTCTGAGAGTTTTTCGCGCAGGATGCGGCTTTCAAAGAAAATGACGCCACGTTCGATTCGCGACTCGTACCGGAGCGTGATTTCCGTATCGAACCCATGCCAGGCATAGACGCGGATCGGGCCGACTGAAATCTGTCCCGGCGTGCGATCGAGCGGACCATATTGGGTTTGCAGGTAGGCCAGGATCTGTTCGTGGGTATCTTTGCTCTGGTAGCGGACCAGCACGCGGCCGAATTTTCCATCGAACGTGGTGAAGCGCAAGACCTCAACCGGAATTGTGCCGAGCATCGGTTGCCCGGCCTTCAACTCATAGGACAGCAGCCGCCCCGCCTCTTCGACTTTCTTATACTGAGTGTCCTCCATCAGCGTCGATTCCCAGGGCAGGCCTTCAAACCCGTTTGGATCGTTGAGAATTGGCACGGCCAGCGCCAGAGCTGACGGGAGCAGAAGTCCGAGAAGCATGGTGGCTACGCGCAATGGGAAGCGGTGCATGGTGTTTCAGGTTCCCTTACTCGGCGGAATCCGTAATGTGATCGTTGAATCGCGGTGCCAGCGTGCGGCTGTCGATGAAGATAAATCCGCGTTCGGTGTTGGCTTGATACGTCACATTGATCTCGGTTTCAGGTCCACGCCAATTATATTGCTGATTCAGTCCCCGTGCCATCTGCCCGGGGATGCGTTCCAACGGTCCGAATTGTGTTTCGAGGTATCGCATGACCTGGGCATGGGTCTGTTCGCCCTGGTAGCGAATGGTGACGCGGGCGAATTGATCATCGACCGAGAGGAGGAGGATGCTGGTCATCTCAGCTCCAGCGAAGGTCGCAGGGCCGGTCGTGGAGCGATATTCGGTAATATGAGGGCCGGTTCTCGACGGGACCACATCGGTGCGCCCGGCCAGCGCGGCGCCCCATCCGATACTCTGAAACCCTTTCGGGTCGTTGATCATCGGGACAGCAGAGACCGGCAACGTGTGCAGCACGCTGGAAACACAGACAAGCCCGAGGAGGAGATGGCGGAGCAGATGGTTAATCATGGTGTCGCGGTCTATTCGAAAAGCGGTCCATCGTGGCACGCTACCATGGCGTCGAGACCGGCGCAACCGGATGTTTTGTTGAGAATGCGCGCAGCCCTGTCTTATAATGCGCCGGCTTTTGGAACCAGTCCGCGTACGGGCGGGCTTATGCACAGTGGCACCGGCAAACGATCGGGAGTGAGATGATTGAAAGCGATGCATTTGTTCAGGCGCTCCAGGATATGGGGGGCGACTTCTTTACCGGAGTCCCCGACTCGATCCTGGGCGGCATTATTGCGGAACTGATGGTGCGGCGGCTCTATACGCCGGCGGTGCGCGAAGACGAAGCGGTGGGGATGGCAGCCGGCGCCTACATGGCGGGGAAGATCCCTGCTGTGTTGATGCAGAATTCCGGGCTCGGCACCTCCCTCAATACACTCATCTCGCTGAACATGATTTACCGGCAGCCCTGCATTCTGATCGTGTCCTGGCGGGGCCAAGGGGGCAAGGATGCGCCGGAGCATCTGGTGATGGGCGAGGTGATGCCGCAATTCCTCGACACCATGAAGATTCCGCATCGGACGTTGACCGAGAAAACCGCCGTCGAAGATTTCAAGTGGGTCGCCGAGACCTTTATGAAGCAGCGCATTCCCGTTGCGCTGGTGATTACCAAGGGTGTCGTGAAAGGGTTGCATCCATGAGACCTGAAGAAGGAACCCTGATCAGCCGGGCGCAGGCATTGGCCGCGCTCCTGGAATTACTGACCGACCAGCCGGTGATCATCTGCAACGGCTTCCCGTCGCGTGAGGCGCACAAGATTGCGGATCGTCCCACGCACTTTTACATGATCGGTTCCATGGGGAATGCTCCGGCGATCGCGCTGGGTGTGGCCCTGGCCAAGCCGAACAAGCAGGTCATCACCTTCGACGGCGACGGCAACGTGCTGATGGGGATGGGGACTCTCGCGACGGTCGGCGCATTGAAACCGAAAAATTTCATTCACGTGGTGTTCGATAACGAAGTGTATGGCACCACCGGCAACCAGCCGACTATTTCAAACGTGGTGCCGCTGGAGAAGGTCGCCAAGGCGGCCGGCTACGTCAATGTGGAGCGCGTGCTCGATCGCGAGGATCTCGTCTATGAGTTCAAAGATATGCTGAAGAAAGACGGGCCGAGCATGTTGCTGATCAAGGTCAACGAGTTCGCCGAAGATGCCGGGCGGGTGCTCCATGAGCCGCCGGACATTACGAAACGGTTCATGAAAGCAATTGAGTGATTAGGGAGCGCGAGAGACTCCTCTTGTGCTCGCTGACCGCGCACGATCAGAATATGCTCGGTCAATGCTCCGCAATGAAGAGGAGCCTCCCGCGCTCCCATGGAAAGAGGAAGGGACAGACGTGATTTTATTGAATCCAGGCCCCGTCAATGTGTCAGAGCGTGTGCGGCAGGCGTTGTTGCGGCCGGATATCTGCCATCGCGAATCCGAGTTCACCGAGTTGCTGTTCCGGATTCAGGACAAGTTACTGAAGGCCTTTGTGCCGGGGGCGGAAGCCGACTATGCTGCGGTGCTCATCACAGGCTCCGGCACCGCGGCGGTTGAATCCGCCTTGATGTCGGCGATCCCCCACGGCAAGCGGGCGCTGGTGTTGAATAACGGCGTGTACGGTGAGCGCTTGTCCCAGATGGTCGGCTTGCACCGGTTGGGTGTCTCCGAACTCAAGTATGAGTGGACCACCCGGCCGGATCCTGAGCGTCTCCGGCTGGCTCTCCGGCAGCATCCTGAAATCCATGCGGTGGCCATGGTCCATCATGAAACCACCACCGGCCTGATTAATCCGGTGAAAGAGATTGCCGATGTGGTCGATAGTCAGAACCGCGCGTTCATTCTCGATGCCGTCAGCGGGCTTGGCGGAGAAACCATCGATATTGCCGGGTCGCACATCTATATGGTGGCGGGCACGGCCGGCAAATGCATCCAAGGATTTCCCGGCGTGTCCTTCGTGCTGGTGCGCAAGGGGTTCCTCGAGCGGATGCGCCAGTATCCCAAACGGTCGTGGTATCTCCACCTCACGCATTATGTGGACGATCAAGGCCGTGGCACGATTCCCTTCACGCCGGCGGTGCAGGCGTTTTACGGGTTTGATGAAGCCTTGAGCGAATTGTTGGAAGAGGGTGTGGCGAACCGGATTCAACGCTATAAAAAGGCGTCGACCTTGATTCGCGCGCGGATGGCGAAGCTGGGAATCAAGCCGATACTGACGCCCGAGCGTCAGTCGAACACCATTACCGCCTATTCGCTCCCTGACGGTGTGACGTATGACCGGTTACACGATCGCCTCAAGGCGCAGGGCTATGTCATCTATGCGGGGCAGGGACAATTGGAAAGCAAGATTTTCCGTGTGGCCAATATGGGCGCGTTGACCGAGGCGCAGTTGACCGGATTTCTCGACGCCTTCGAACAGGCATGTAAACCGGCATGAAGGCGATCATTCTGGCCGCGGGAGTCGGCAAGCGACTCTGGCCCGTGACGCAGCATCACCCGAAGTGTCTCATCAAGATCGGGGGCCAGACCCTACTGCATCGCTATCTGACCTTGTTGGCCAGCGTGGGGGTCCGTCAGGCCGACATCGTCGTGGGGTACAAGCAGGAGATGATTCGTGCCGCCGTCGAATCCGACGATTGCGGGGTGCGGGTCAATTTCCTGGTGAACGAGCAGTTTCATCGGGGCAGTATCTCGTCCTTGTGGATCGCCAGGACTGCGTTCACCGAGGACACGATTGTCATGGATGCGGACGTGCTCTTTCATCGGGAAATCTTGCAGCGGCTGGTAAGTTCGTCTTACGAGAATGCACTGCTGATGGATGAGTCGGTGAAGCAGACCGGCGAAGAATGTATGGTTGTGGTCGAAGGCGGGCGAGTGATCGCGCTGACGAAAACCATGCCGCCGCGGTATGAGTATGCAGGGGAAGGCGTGGGGTTTCTCAAGGTGCGGCATGCCGATTCGCCGCATGTCGTCGCCTCGCTCCGGAAGTTTATTGACCGGGAAGCCTGGCAGATGGAGTATGAAGACGCGCTGATTGACTTCTTCCTCGCTGTGAAGGTCGGTCATGAAAAAATAGGCGGGTTGCCGTGGACCGAGATCGATTTCCCGGAAGATGTGACGAAGGCTGAGCGTGAGATCCTACCAAGGCTCTAGGACGTGATGTGTCCGTGACGTTCCATCGGTTCTGCACGTGACGAGCAGCGAACCCCGGGTTATCCAATGAGTGAAAGTCTCATCCAGCATCGCGCGGAAGTTCAGGGACTAGCGACCGCCATTCTCTTACCCTCGGTCAGTGTCTTTGGCGAATCCTTTGATCGTGTGCCGGGCAGTGCCGGTCCTCTGACGCAGGTCGTGGGGATCGGGCTGTTTCAACGTGCCGTGCTCACGCTGCAACGGGCCGGCATTCGGCAATTGATCGTGCTCGCCGGTCCGGAAGAAGACCAACTCAAGCAGGCGTTGGGCCGTGGGCCGCGCGTCACCATTCCCGTGCGGTGGATGCCGATCCGGGAGTTCCCGCTCGATGATCCGCGCACCTGGGAGGCGATGGCGGCGGAAGTCCCTGGATTCTGCCTGGTCGCGAGCGTGCGAGGCGTGTTCTCGCGTGGCCTGATCGAAAGTCTGCGCCGTGAAGTGCAGGAGGGACAGGCCATTCTGGTGGCGCAGCCGGCGGTACGGCGGGTGGCGGGAGATCGACGGGTTGCGGTCAAAGTGCAGGCCGAGCGGCTGTTGGCGCTCGGAACGTCCCGAGGTGAAGATGCGACACTGGTTGCGGCGGACTTGCTGGTCCTGCCGGCCGGCCTCATGGCCGCGGCACAGGATACTCAAACACCTCCCGGAGCCATGCCGATCCGACGATGGATTGAGCGGGCAGCGATCGATGGGCGGGTACGGGTGTTGCGGACGGACGAGCATCCCTCGCAGTGGTATCAGGATGTGCGGACGCAAGCTGAGGTCCCAGCCGCCGAACGGAAGCTGTTCTCCTCGCTCAAGGGCGAGTTCGAGGGATTCGTCGATCGCTATTTCAATCGCAAGGTATCCCGCTGGTTCACCCGGCTCTTTCTGGCGTTGGGGGCGTCCCCCAACGCCATTACGATGGTGGCCACAGTCGTGGGGCTCCTGGCTGCCGTGGGATTTGGAGTCGGGACCTATGAGGCGGCCATTGTGGCGGCGGTTCTGTTTCAATTTGCGGCGGTGATTGATTGTTGCGACGGCGAAGTGGCCCGGCTCACGTTTACGGAGTCTCCGTTCGGCGCCTGGCTTGATATCGCGATGGATAATGTCGTGCATATGGCTATCTTTGCCGGAATTGCCGTGGGGGCCTACCAACAGACGGCCGGGCAGGCCGGGGCCTGGATTCCGCTCGCGTTGGGTGCGGTTGCCGTGCTCGGAAACGCCTTCTCGTTTCTGTTGGTCAATCGGGCGCAGAAGATCAACGCGGCCAGCGGCTGGAAGACGTCGGTCCATGCGGCCTGGTCCGAGTTCATGCTGAAGAATGTCGCCAGCCGTGATTTTTCCGTGATCGTCCTGATCGCGGCATTGGCGAGCAAGCTGGATTGGTTTCTCTGGATGGCCTCAGCCGGCTCTTTGGTGTTCACTGCGCTGATGCTGTGGGTTGTTCGTCCGTCAGCCAGATCTCGTGCTTAGACTCCTGCTACTGCTCGTCGGCTGTCTCACGCTCGGTCTCATTGTTTGGCATATCGGTCCCGTGAATATCTATGAGGCCGCGACCAGACTCGGCCCTGTGGCCCTGGGCGTCATCCTCATTCCCTCCTTCGTCATGTATGCCGTCGAGGCCTATGGCTGGAAGGTCACGCTTGGTCCGGCCGGCCGCTCGGTCTCATTCCTGCGGGTCTTTGCCGTTCGCACCGCCGGCGAAGTGGTGAACATGACTACGCCGACGGCCTATGTCGGCGGCGAACCGCTTAAAGCGTATCTACTGCAGAAATCCGGCGTGCCGATGGTGGAAGGGTTGGCTTCCGTCGTCATCGCCAAGACGACTATGACTATCGCGCAGGTGCTGTTCATTCTTCTGGGGATCGGGTTGGGGTTCTGGGTTCTGGGCGCGCAGGGTTCGTCGGGGCAAATCGTGGCGGCAGGGTTGCTGAGCATCGGGCTATTGGCCTTCGGGACCATGGCGTTTGTCTTCGTCCAGCGGCGCGGTCTTTTTACCTGGATCCTGGAGACGCTACGGAGGCTCGGCATCCGGATCGGCTTTCTCGAAGCGCGGGAGGACAAGCTGCGTGAGCTTGATCGGACGATTCTGAATTTCTATACCCGACATCAGGCGGCGTTCTATGCATCTACCGGCCTGTACTTTCTGGGGTGGCTGGCTGAGGCGCTGGAAGTGTTCGTGATTATCTCCTATCTTGGAGGCCCGGCCGATCTATGGTCGGCGATCTCGATCGGGGCCCTTTCCGTCTTCATCAAAGGCGGGACGTTCTTCATTCCCGGCAGCCTCGGCGCGCAGGACGGCGGCAATCTGCTGTTGCTCCAGGCCTTCGGCTATTCGGATGTCACCGGAATTACCTTCGCGCTGCTGCGGCGATTCCGTGAGTTGGTCTGGATCGGGATCGGGTTGGTGTGTCTCTCGCTGATGGGCAATCAAACAGGCGTTGCTCAGAAAGGTTCTCCCAAGTACGATTTGTGAGGGAACTGACGTGAGAACGGTAAGTAACTAATTGTATTCCGGCCCTTCCCCCTCTTCACAACCTGAAGGGCCTTCCAAGGGAGCTAGCTCCTCCAGTACCGAAGGTGGGGTTGTTGTCCGAGCCTTCTTCCTCTACGCTTCGAACTAACTTCTTAACGGGGCCTCTGGCTGGCGGGAGAGTGAACCCCTGCAGTGTGTCACTGCGCGTGTATCCCTGCGGACTGAGCCTAAGGGGCTACCAGAAAAATGAGTACCGGGATACCCTCTTCGCTGTTAACCGTCGCGGTCATCGTTCCTGTCTACAACGGGGGCGAGCGATTTCGCGCGAGCTTGGGATCGATCAGGCAGACGGTGCCTCCGCCGGATGAAGTCATCGTAATCGGCGATGGCGATACGGACGGTTCTTCGCAGTACGCAGAGGCGGCTGGTGTGACCGTGTATCGCTTTCCCCATCCGGGAGGGCCCGGTCGCGCCAGGAACCTTGGCGCGACGAAGGCGACATCGGATCTGCTCTTCTTCATCGATGCCGATGTGACCGTTCCTGAGAATGTGATCGAGCAGGCAAGAGACGTCTTTGCTCGGGATGCTGATGTGGCTGCGATTATCGGGTCATATGACGATCAGCCGGGGGAATCGAACTTTCTCTCTCAGTACCGCAATCTGCTCCATCACTATGTCCATCAGAATGCCCGGGAGGAGGCCTCAACGTTTTGGGGCGCCTGCGGGGCGATCCGGCGGGAGGTCTTTCTCGCGATGGGCGGATTCGATGAAACATATCGCAGGCCTTCCATCGAGGATATTGAATTGGGCTACCGTCTTAAACGAGCCGGTCATAGGATTCGACTTTGTAAATCGCTTCAGGTCACACATTGGAAGCGGTGGACCATTGCATCAATGCTCCAGGCCGACTTTTTTCAACGGGCTGTGCCATGGACGCAGCTGATCCATCGTCATCGGGGCTTTGTGAACGATTTGAATATCGGCATCTCCGGGCGCGTGAGCGTCATGCTGGTATGCGGCTTACTTGGGGCGGTATTGCTGGCTCCCTGGCAGCCGAATATTTTGGTCGCGGCGGTTGTCATGGGGCTGATACTCTTCAGTCTCAATGTCCGGCTCTACCGGTTCTTCCTGGAGAAGCGGGGCTTTCGATTCGCGGCTCAGTCCATCCCGTGGCACTGGCTTTATTTTCTGTATAGCGGAGTCGCCTTCGCCGTTGGAACGGCGCGCTATCTTGTCGACCGCCATCGTGGTGGCGAGAAGCCTGCAGCGTTCCTTCCGTCTGAATCGCTACAACCAGAATCACGAGTGGAGAAACGCGAATGAGCCGAGAATCTTCTATCATCATCGGCGCGGGACCGGCAGGGCTTACGACCGCGTATGAGTTAGGCAAGCGCGGTATGACATCCACCGTGCTCGAGGCGAGCGATCAGGTCGGGGGTATCTCAAAGACCGTCAACTATCGCGGGTATCGGTTTGATATCGGCGGGCATCGATTCTTTTCCAAGGTTCCTCTCATCAATGCATTGTGGCACGAGATTCTCGGAGAAGAGTTTCTGCTTCGTCCGCGCATCTATTACAATCAACATTTTTTTGACTACCCCCTCAAGCCATTGAATGCGCTGGCCGGTCTCGGTCCGCTGGAATCATTTCTGATCGGCCTCAGTTACATCAAAGCCAAGTTCTTCCACATCCAGGATGAAAAAACATTCGAGCAGTGGGTCTCCAACCGATTCGGGTATCGGCTCTACAGCATTTTCTTCAAGACCTACACGGAGAAGGTCTGGGGAATTCCGTGTGACGAGATCTCGGCGGACTGGGCAGCGCAACGCATCAAGAACCTTTCGTTGAAGCAAGCTGTGCGGAATGCGCTCTTTGGCGCCAAGCAGGGAATGGACGGGTCGACACTGACCTCGCTGATCGAGCAATTTCACTATCCCCGCTTTGGTCCGGGGTTGATGTGGGAACGATGCCGAGGCTTGATCGAAAATCAGGGCTCTCAGACGATCCAAGGGGTGAAAGTGGAGCGTGTCCGGCATCGTCACGGCCTGGTTGATTGCGTTCAGGGCCGAGGCGCAGCCGGTGAGCCGCTGGAGTACGACGGCCGGCATTTTGTGTCGACCATGCCGCTGCGTGAACTGGTGCAGGCCCTGGATCCGTTGCCGCCGGAGGATGTGCTCAAGGCTGCGCACGCCCTCCGTTATCGGGACTATCTGACCGTGGTGCTGGTCATCGATCGCGAGTCGGTCTTTCCCGATAACTGGCTCTATGTCCATTCACCGGAGGTCAAGCTCGGGCGGATTCAGAACTACAAAAATTGGAGTCCCTATATGGTGCCGGACTCCTCACGGACCTCACTGGGATTGGAATATTTCTTGTGGGATACGGATGAGATGTGGACGTGGTCGGATGAGCGCCTCATTGAGCTGGGCATTCGAGAATGCGCCCAAATCGGCCTCATCGATCCGCGGGAAGTCAAAGACGGAACGGTCGTGCGGATGGAGAAGGCCTATCCGGTCTACGACCAGACGTATCAAGAGAGTGTTGCCACCATCCGGCGCTATCTGGAGACCTTCTCGAATCTGCAGACTATCGGGCGAAACGGATTGCATCGCTATAACAATCAAGACCACTCCATGCTGACCGGTGTGTATGCGGCCGGGAATATCCTTGGAGACAGGCGCGATGTCTGGTCTGTCAACACGGAGAAAGAATATCATGAAGAGGGCCAGACGACTCAGCCGAACGCCGGGGATCGACTCGTGCCGACACGAGTCACTGTTTCGGTCGATGCGGCGGTTGAGGAAACTGAAGACGTCCTCATCGAATCCGCGTTCGCGAAGATAGACCCAGTCGCGTTAGGAGTTGCTGTCGGTGTAGTGAGTGGTCTCGGGATATTCGTGGCCTCGGCGGTCTTGTTGCTCAGAGGCGGGCCTGCGCCTGGGCCAACATTGTCATTGCTCGGGAACTATTTATCCGGGTTTGAAGTCACCTGGGGGGGAGCGGTAATCGGTTTAATCGAAGGCGGGCTATTGGGGTGTGCGGTGGGGGTATTTGCGGCCGGACTCAGAAACTGGACGCTTATGGGCTACGCAAAATTCGTTCGGTGGCGCGCAGAGCGGGACGACCGGCGCCATTTGCTCGACAAGATGTAATTCACTTGTCAGAAAGGCGGTGACTGCGATGAAGCCGCAGGCGAAGCAGACAGAGGAAGTCAGTCGAACTCTTGCAAGGATCAAGGCGGACGCGTTGGCGCTTGTCTGCGGGCTGATCGGAGGATTGGGCCTCTTTGTGATGACGGTATGGCTGGTTCTGAAAGGCGGTCCGCAGCCGGGGCAGCACTTACAGCTGCTCTCCCAGTATTTCATCGGCTACACCGTCACGTGGCCCGGGGCATTTGTCGGATTGCTGTATGGAATCGTGGCCGGTGGGACCATTGGATGGGCGATTGGCATGATTTACAACAAGCTTGTCAACATTCGGAAGAGTTAAAGGCTGGGCAGTCATGAGAGTTGCCGGGATGACGTCGCTGGGGGGAAGATTTCAGCAAGCCTTGTTGTCCGTCACTCTATTTTGTTTGGTGTACGGCAGCTTTGAAGGCCTCTGTTACCTCGGTTTGAATGCTCTCCGTGCGAAGGGTGTCGATTACGGCCCGCTGGCGTCATCTCTATCGCAGGAACAAAAGACTCTCCTTGCCGCTCGACTCGACGAGCAGCCTCCCTTACGTGGCCATGATCCTATCTTGGGCTGGGCACCCAAGGCCAATTCGCTCACAAAAGACGTGAAGGTGAACTCCCAGGGCATCCGGTCGACACACGACTACTCTCGCAGTGTAGATCCCAAGCTTGTGCGAGTGTCGGCGTTTGGGGACTCATTCACGTTCGGAAGCGAGGTCGATAACACCGCCACATGGGAATATCAACTTGAAGAACGCGATGCTCGATTCGAAGTCCTTAATTTCGGCGTGGGAGCGTACGGATTGGATCAGGCCTACTTGCGGTATGTTCAGGACGGAATCGATTTTCAGCCGGACATCGTAGTGATTGGGTTCATGTCCGAAAATATCTATCGCAATCTGAACGTGTTTCGCCCGTTCTATAACTCGATGTATGCGAAGAACATCTACACCAAGCCAAGATTTACTGTGGACAACGGTCGTCTTTCGTTGGTCAAGAACCCATTAACAACGGTGGATGACTACAAGCGCTTTGCAACCAACGGTGAAGCAGTCCTCCGAGAAATCGGGCGCAAGGATTATTTCTATCAAACCGGATACCTCGCCGGACCACTGGATGGATTGCCGTCTGTTCGATTGCTCAAGATGGCCATGCGAAGCATAAAAGAAAGGCTGAACCCAGTAGTGACGAGGGAGGGTTCCTATGCTGTCGGTGCAGACGCCTTCACGCTCACGACGATGCTGCTTGGAGAATTTCGCTGCGCGGCGCTTCGTCACGATTCCTTGCCCGTGATCGTGATCTATCCGGACCTCGGAGACTTTGATCGATATCACAGCCATCAAGTGAGACGGTACGAACCGTTGCTCGTACATCTACAGCAGAGTGGTGCTCGGTATCTAGATATGTTGGATGCCTTTATCGCGCAAGATCCTCAAGTGAGAGTCGATCAACTCACTGTCGGAACATGGGGGCACTACTCGCGGCTCGGTAACGAGATTGTTGCGCGGCATGTCCAGCGGTATTTGGATGACCAAGGGCTGGGTAACCGAGACATGATCAAAGCATTGGTGCGCGATGCCCGGAAGCGGGAAGGCTGCCGCTTGAACACGGCGCTAGAAACAACAGCGGGAGCAGGGGGCTCGTAAAGGGGGGAGTTGACCATGGAGTTATCTCAACCCGCGCACGCATCGGTTCCACCAAGGCTATGGCACTACTAACTACGACAACTGGACGTCGCATGATGGACGGGACCGCCCGAATATTTCTGGCGGAGCTGCTGTTCCCGCTCACGGCCCTTATCACGACGGGTTTCTTGACGAGACAGCTTGGGCCGCAAGGCTATGGGTTGCTGGCCCTGACGCTGACCACGATCATTTGGATCGAAAGTGCGATCAACTCATTTTTCACGAAGGCGACGATCAAGTTTGTCGGTGAAACGAACGATTGGAAACCGGTCGGTGCCATGGTCATTCGCCTCAGTCTGAAGATTGGGATTGTGGCGATGGTCCTTGTCTGGATTCTTGCCGCACCGCTCAGCGCGCTGTTCAAAGAGCCGGATTTGGCATTCTATCTCCGCGTGTGCGCGCTCGATATTCCCCTGTTATGTGTCGGACAAGCCTATCGAAACGTGTTGATTGGAATGGGCAATTACCGGGCTGGAGCAGCTGCCAGGGCTGGCCGCTGGCTAGTCAGGATGGGGCTCGTGGTGGTGCTTGTGCAGGCAGGCTTCTCCATCACGGGGGCATTGCTCGGTGTGATCGGTGCGTCGCTGACAGAGCTTCTGCTCAGCCGCTGGTATCTCGGAGAAGGGATGTTCAGCAAGCAAGTTCCGGTGCCTCTCCCGATTCAACGATACGGTGCGCTGCTGTTTCTCTCCTCGATCTGTCTCATCTTTTTCAACGGGATGGATCTGTTCATGCTCAAGATCCTCGGCGGGACGGCCACACAGGCCGGTATCTATAGTGCCGCTCAAAGCCTCTCACTCTTGCCCGGACTGTTTTCATGGACATTTTCATCGCTTCTTCTCGCCACGTTGAGCCGCCAGCTGGCGGACCGCCAACGGGACCGGGCGAGAGAACTCGCGCGCGATGCGATGCGTGTCACGATGTTTCTCATTCCGGTCGCGGCGATTATTGCGGGTGCGGCGCCGGAGATCGTGCAAGTCGTGTTCGGCGCCGCGTTTCTCCCCGCCGGCCCGCTGTTGGCGTTGTTGATTGTCGGAGCGGTCTCGAATGTGATGTTGATGGTGTCGATCACCATTATGACCGCGGCTGGTCTTCCGGCAAGAACGGTGACGTTTACGGCTCCGTTGGTTCTCTTGGCGTTGGTGGGACATCTTGTCCTGATTCCCCGGTTGGGACAGCAGGGTGCCGCGCTGGTGACTGTCGTGGTCTCCTCTCTTGGGGCGCTGGCTGCAGGGGCCGGTGTGTATACCTTGTGGACGGTGTGGCCACCGGTCGGAACCGTGATCCGTAGTCTGGCGGTCGGACTCGTTGTTGGGACAGCCTCACTGTGGTGGTCGACCCCCGGGGTACTCGTGTTTGCCAAGCTGGTATTGCTCGGGGTCATCAGTGTGCTCGGCTATTGGTGGATCGGGGAGTTCCGCCACGGGGAAATTGTCGCAGTGCGGTCGTTCTTAGGTCGAAAGGCACAGCCCATCCAGGTTGGATAAGGCAAAAGGAAGAGAAGCAATTCCCCTGACAGATCTGCTGATACCAGAGGAGATAGTGTGCTGTGGAGCGATTGATGGTTCAGCTGGAACGATGCTCTTGCCGACCGGCAAGAGCTGCACGGAAGAGGTGGTGCTCAGTTGAAGGAAGGCGTCAGGCCTCCCGGAGTCGGCATTGGATAGAGGGTGCGCACACTGATGACTAGTGCAAAGATTCTCATTGCCTCGCTGGTTGACCCTGTCACGCACCCGGGTGGCGCAGGGGCCTATACCCGTGGCCTCGTTGCAGCGCTACGAAGTGGGAAAGACCAGTTTGATGTGGAATTAGTGGGGCCCCGGCATGCGCCACCGGGTTCGTGGTATCGCGTCCGGCAAGCCGTGTCGTTGGCTCAATCTTGTATTTCGAAGCTGCCGGCGAAAGTCTTGTTTGCGCGCCGGCATGAGTTGCGCGTAAGAGTTCGGGAAGCCGTCTCCTCTCGCCGGTTTGACGCGGTGCTCATTAATGGAGGCGACATGTTATGGGTCCGTGAAGAACTTCCGCCTCACTTGCCCACGGTGGTCGTTGCTCATAACCTGGAGCATCAGCTGCTGGACCAGCAACTCGCCGCCTGCCGTATCCTTTCGCCTCTGCTCAGCCGCGAGGTTGCCAAGCACCAGCGTTTTGAAATCAATGGCTTCCGCCGTGCCGGAGGAGTTGTTTTCGTGTCGGCAAGGGAAATGGCGTGGGCCAGAGCTTGCGTGTCTGGGCTGCGGGCGATACATGTGCCGCCGCTCTTTTCAACGTGCCCGTCCTCCCGTGCTCCCCGGGCTGCTGGCCCGTTGCGTCTTGGGTATCTTGCGGATTTTTCCTGGTGGCCCAATCGGCAAAACTGGTCGTGGTTGATCGAGGACGTTCTTCCTCGTGTGCGGCGTCCGTTGGAGATTCACGTATTTGGAAGAGGGAGCGAGCGGATACCGGTT
The DNA here is from genome assembly GCA_013140455.1 of Nitrospira sp. GTDB lineage: Bacteria > Nitrospirota > Nitrospiria > Nitrospirales > Nitrospiraceae > Nitrospira_D. Next base: position 90,002 of record JABFSU010000037.1, read on the forward strand.
CGTGAAGGCGTGGTCTGTCATGGAATGGTGCGCGATCTGGCCACGGTATGGAGGCATGCCGACATCATGGTCTGTCCGACTCATGCGGGCGCCGGTGTCAATATCAAGCTTGCCGAGAGTCTGCACAATCGAATGCCGGTGCTGGCTACGACGCAAGCCGTGGGCGGTTTTGCCTGTGCATCAGGACCGGGCCTCGTGGTTATCGATGGCGCAGAGAACTGGGCCGCCTTTTTGGATTCGCCTGGCGCAGAGCAATTGGCTGATCAGATACCCTCAGAGGAGTTGTGCGAGCAATTTAGCGTTGATCAGCATTCCGGGGCATTGCAACAGTTTGTTCGGGATACCATGCGAGAGGCCGGTTCCCGCAACGCGTACGCCGGACTTCCAGCACCGACTGCATCGTCATCGTTGAGCGTGGCGTCCGTCGGCTCGTTCAACGCACCGTTGGACTGAGCGTCCGGAGAGGGCATACGAAGCCTGTCCCTGAGAGAGGCCGTACGAAAAGATTCGAGCTATTCTGAGGAGGCTATTGCATGGCACGACAGACAACGGACGCAACGATAGCGAAGCTTTCCGTCATTGTTGTCTCCGACTACGCGGCAGGCGAAGAAAAATCATGGGAGGACCTCCGGCGTGCGTTACGGGCATGGGCGGAGCAAGAGGGCGCGCCAGCCGAGGAGCTCATCCTTGTCGAGTCGTCGCGATTCCAAGGCCGGATTCCAAGCGACGTAGTAGGGATGGTCTCTAATATGAAGGTGTTCTATGTCGATGCCGAGTCTTCGTATGAATTGAAGAACCGGGCAGTGGAAGCAGCCTCCGGCGACTGGGTCGCCATTGTCGATGCCGACTGCATCCCACACCGGTCGTGGCTGCGGGTGCTCCGCGCAGCCATTGCCGAGCATCCTGACGCCACGGCCGTCAGCGCCAGGACCGTCTACCCGGGCCGGTCGCGCATGGAGCGGATACTGGGTCTGTTGTCGCGGTCGTACCTTGATCCGGGACGTCGTGGTCCGACCCGCTTTATTTCCGGCAATGCAGCGGCGTTCCGACGCGAAGTCTATCGTCGCCATCCCCTTCCTGTCGGCATGGGAGCCTTTGCGTCCCGGATACAGTCGGAGGCTTTCCTGCGAGACAGCGAGACTCTATGGTTCGACCCGGAGCTGGTAGTCGTACACGATTTTGAAGGGTGGCCGATGGAGTGGGACATCCGGCGCAATCTTGGTTATGGCACCGTCATCACTCGGCTGCGCGATGACCGCTTGCCGTATGCCCGGCTCATTCGTGCCGGCGTCATGGCCATTCCGTTGATCGTGGCCGGCAAAACTTTCGACGGCATTCGCGATTGTCTTCGGTGCTTTCGCCACTACGACGTGAGGCTGCACGAGTTACCGCTGGCCCTGGCACTGACCGTGGTGACGCACGTTGCCGAAATCCCTGGGATGCTGGCTGCCTACCGCGGTCAGGCGATTGCGGGGAGCCAGTATCGGTAGGTACGGGGAGGCAGGTTCACGGATGAGAATCGCGATCGATTTTACAGCGTTCATTCCTCAGATGACGGGGATAGATACGTACATGAAACAGTTGGTGTCGAACCTCGCGAAGGTCGATCGAACCAATCAGTACAGGATCTACCATAATCATGAGGATCGCCGTATTTTTGCCGACAACCTTCCCGGGAATTTTTCACACAGATCCCTCAGTGCACGACCTCGACTGCTCCGCCTCATCTCTCAGCAGGGAATGTTGCCTGTCGCGGCCTCCGGCTGGAAGGCGGACGTTGTGCATTCCCCATCATTCATCATGCCCTATCTACGAGGGGCGGCACGACATGTGCTGACGGTTCATGACATGACGTCGTTCTCGCATCCGCATTGTCACATTGCATTGCGTCGAAGCTGGCTGTACCGGCGAATGGTGCTGGCGAGTATCAGGAGGGCGGATGTGGTGGTGGTTCCTTCGCAGGCCACACGACAAGCGATGTTTGAATTTCTCCCCGACCTCGAACCTGATCGCATTCATGTGACCGTGCCGGGGATAGGCGACGAGTTCCGACCCTGTGACCCTGCCTCTGTCCGGGACGTCGTGACGCGACGGATGCTCCCAGAGCCCTACATCCTCTATGTCGGCACCCTTGAGCCGCGAAAGAATATTCCGGCGTTGGTCGAAGCGTATCGGCGGCTTGTCGAGGCAGGAGCCATCAAAGAGTATCTGGTGCTTGCCGGCAAACTGGGCTGGGGGTATGAGGCGTTGCTGAAACAGATCAGTGTGCCGGCTTTGCGCGGGAAAGTGCACCTCGCCGGCTATGTGGATCAGAAGGATCTTCCCGCTGTGTATGCGGGTGCCAGACTTTTTGTCTATCCCTCCCTCCACGAAGGCTTCGGGTTTCCCCCGCTGGAGGCCATGGCGTGCGGCGTGCCGGTGATCAGCTCCAGATCTTCATCGCTGGCCGAGAATCTCGAGGGGGCGGCTGAACTCGTTGCACCGGACGACATCGCGGGGTTGGCCGATGCGATGCAGCGTCTGCTGACAGACGATACGCTGCGGGCCAAACGGCAAGGACAGGGATTAGAACAGGCCCGCCAATACCGGTGGGAGCAGACCGCGAGGGAGACGGTGAAGAGCTATCAAGCGGCCATGGAAATGGCGCGGTGATGAGGCCACGGATGAGTGCGGCGACTGACCGAACAGCAGGCATGCGGACGACAGGAAGGGATCGTGGCGCCAGGGTCCCTCTGTCCGTGGTCATCGCGACAACCAAGGCCTGGCCGGAGATCAAACCGTGCCTCGATTCGCTTCACGACCAGGCTCAAGCGGTCGGGGCCGAAGTGTTGGTAGGCGATGGGCATGGCGAGGGATTGCCACCCGATGTGGCTAGGCGTTATCCGGAAGTGAAGTGGATCACATGGCCCGGCGGGTCGGTATTCTCCTTGCGCGAACTCGCAATGATCCAAGCCTGTGGTGAGGTGGTGGCGGTAACGGAGGATCATTGCACGGTCGGGTCAGGGTGGTGCGAGCGCATGTTGAAGGCGCATCGAAATCATCCTGAAGCTGCAGCGGTCGGCGGTGTCGTTGAAAATGGGGCGACCGCCCGACTCATTGACTGGGCCAATTTTCTGATCGTATTCGGACCGTTCACCGCGCCGATTGAGAACGGCGAACAACCGGTCATTTCACTGCAGGCCAACATCTCGTACAAGCGGCGGGTTGTTCCGCGGGAGATGTCTCGACTCGGCATGATGGAATTCTTATTCAATCGCCAATTGCACGAACAGGGGGAAATCCTTATCGCAGACGATCAACTCATTGTCTCGCATAACCAGACATGGGGATTCTGGGGAACATTTGCGGCCCATTTCCACAATGGCCGTTCGATTGCGGGATTTCGCCTGCAACGGATGTCCTGGATGGAGCGGCTCATGCGACTCGGAGGCTGCGCCATTTTGCCGGTCTATCTATTGTGGGTGACTCAGGGCCCGGTGATGCGAAAGCGTCGACTGTTGAAGCCCGCGTTGGCAAGTTTGCCCCTGACGGCGCTGGTGGTGACCTGCCACGCCGTCGGCGAGTTCGTCGGCTATATCTTCGGCCCGGGCAACAGCCCGCAGCAGCTTGTCTAGAGGAGTCCCGTCGTATATGCGAAACCCGCTTAGAGTTGGCGTCATCGGCTGCGGCTGGTTTGCGCAGGCCGTGCATCTGCCGATCCTGAGGCGTTTGTCCGGGGTGGAACTCATCGCGCTCGCGGAGCCTGATTCCGATCGGCGGCAAGCGGCCAGTCGATGGGTGCCGACGGCACTGGCCCATGCTGATTATCGTGACCTGCTGAACATGCGGGACCTCGACGCGGTCATCGTGAGCGTGCCGACCGCGTCCCATGCTGAGGTAGCGATCGCAGCCATGCAACAGGGGAAACACGTCTATCTCGAAAAACCGATCGCGACAAGTGTGGCCGAAGCCGACCAAGTCATCAAGGCATGGAAGGAAGCCGGAGTTGTGGGAATGGTCGGGTTCAATTATCGCTTCAATGCGCTCCATGAGGCCGCGCGGCGTCACCTGTATGCGGGCCGCCTCGGACGACTGGTCGAAGTCCGTTCGGTGTTCTCAACTCCGCCTCGCGACATGCCCGCTTGGAAACAGCACCGTTCAACCGGCGGGGGCGTCTTGCTTGACCTCGCTTCCCATCATATCGATCTCATTCGGTTCCTGTTTCAGCAGGAAATTCAAGCGGTACAGGCGGACATTGATTCCTGCCGAACGGACCAGGATACGGCCAGCCTTGATCTTCAACTGATCGACGGGCTGAAGGTGCGATCCTGTTTTTCTCTCTGCGCGCGAGATGAGGATCGATTCGAGATCGACGGACAGATGGGGAGCGTAACAGTCGATCGATATCGGTCTTTGAGCGCCGAAATTGCGGCACGAAACCATCAGCCGACTCGTATCGGTCGCATCGCAAACATCCTGACGTCACCCGCTCAAATATCCTACTTATGGCAAAAATGGCGATCGCCCTGGCATGAGCCGTCGTACCGGCGCTCGTTGCAGGCCTTCGTCTCCGCTGTTCGAGGCCGTCAGGTCGCGTCTCCCGACCTGACGGACGGCTACCGCTGCTTAGAGGTGATTTGCGCGGCGGAACAATCAGCCCGAACCGGGCGGCCGGTTTCGGTGGCGCGTTCGGCAGAGGGCTCACAAAAAGGCGCATGAAATGCGGGAGGTACCGATGATTCAAAGGCTCGAACCTGCCATGTCGGTCGTCATGGTGTCGCTCGACAGTTATGAGCGAATTCGTCGCACGATGACCGCTCTGAAGACCCAGACGGCAAAAAGTCGGCTAGAGATCGTCATTGTTGCCCCATCGAGAGCCGTGCTGAATCCTGACGAAGCCGATCTCCGAGAGTTCCTCTGCTACCAGGTCGTTGAAGTTGGTCCGATTCGATCGACAGGGGGAGCCATCGCGGCCGGTTTCCAACGGGCGCGCGCGCCCGTGGTCGGCTATGCCGAGGAACACTCCTACCCTTTCCCGACCTGGGCCGAAGCGCTGTTGCTCGCGCATGAAAAGCCGTGGGCCGCCGTCGGCGCGGCAATCGTAAACGCCAACCCCGGCACCATGATCAGCTGGGCCAATCTCTTTACCGACTTTGGCCCGTCAGTTCACCCAGCCATCGCAGGTGTCATCTCCCACTTGGCCTGGCATCACGGCAGTTACAAGCGCGAGCTGCTTTCGGGCTATGACGCGGAACAGCTCCAGCGTTTCTTGGAAACAGAAGGGTTCCTCCATCAGGCTCTCCAGGAGAGGGGGTACGAGCTGTACTTTGAGCCGGCGGCGAAGTCCAACCATGTGAACGTGTCCACCCTTGGTTCTCTCATACGATGCGAGTTTGTGGGCGGCCGGTTGTTTGGGGCGGCCCGCGTGCGCCACAACCAATGGTCGATGGCCCGGCGGCTCCTCTATATTTTCGGAAGCCCACTGATTCCGGTCTTGCGTTTACGGCGGACCTTGCAAGAGGTTCGACGGGCCGGACAGTTCGACAAACTCTTTCCCAGGATCCTGCCGGGGATAGTCACGGCGCTGGTGGCACACTGTTTTGGAGAGATTGCCGGGTACGCTCTTGGAGCAGGAGATGCCGCTTGGCAGCGCGTTCCGTGCGAGCTGAATCGCTGCGAATTCCTGAGAGCGTCCGAGAGAAACGGAGCAAGCGGTTAAGGCGGGTGTGAAGGTTGCGGTCAGATGAATCCTCGTTAGGGCACAGAAGAGCCGGGGGGACTAAAGTCATGTTGCACACCGATGGTTAGGCCGGAGCCACCCGGCTGTGAAACGAGAATAGGCTTTATGAAATCTTCAACTCGACCGGTCGGCCAGAAGCCGGCGATCACGTTCTGTTATCGAGGGTTTGCCGCGAATTTCGGGATACGCCATGTGGTGGCGTCGATCCTTGAACAGGCCGGATACGATGTGAAGCAGATTAAAGATGGACCGGCCGATTTCTCCACGGAGAGCGTGGTGTGGATCTGGGGAAATACCAATTGGTATCCGGGTCTTTATGCACAACTCACGGCCATGCCTCGAGTGCATCGGCCTCTGGTCGTGCTGTGGCATACGGAACCTCTCCCGCCTCCCAGGGCCGCCGGATTGCCCTGGCCGCGACTGAATTGGTGGGAAGCGGCAAAGCTTCTGCTTCGCGATTCCAATGCAACGGATGTCTACACGAACTATCTCGTCTTGCGTCGCTGGGTCAAGCAGGGGATTCCAGATGTGCTCGTGGCTCCTACGTTGGGGCGCTGCGGGTTTCTCTCCGAGCGAGGCATTAGGGCTGACTGGGTGCCGTTAGGGTACGAGCCTTCATGTGGTCGCGATTTGGGGTCGGACAGGGATATCGAGGTGTTGTTTCTTGGCGCCCAGGATGTGCCCCGCCGGAATCGACTCTTGCGAGGTCTGCGCAAGAAAGGAATTCGGATACAGGCGGCAGGCAGTTACGTTGATCCGGGCTGTTGGGGAGAAGAACGGACGAAATTGTTGAACCGGACGAAGATCCTGCTCAATCTGGCCAGGACCCCGGGGGAGTTTCCCGACCTCCGGTTGATCCTGGGGATGGCGAACAAGGCGCTGGTCCTATCCGAGCCGATCTACCGACCAGACCCGTTTGTGTCCGGACGGCATTTTGTCAGTTCCCCGATAGGCGAGATGCCCGGAATAATTCGGTACTACCTGGCTCACGATGCGGAGCGAGCTGCCATCAGCGAACGGGCGCATCGACTGATTACCCAGGACGTCACCATGGAGGCATCGGTACGCCGCATTCTTGATCTCATTTCAACGCGCGCAAATCAGCGCGCAGCGGTCGAATCGGCCGTGCGAATCAAGCGCCCCTTGAGACACCATGAAGTTGACTGAGGCTCCAAGATTCTCGATCGTGATTCCGACCTATAATCGGCCGGAGCAGCTAGCCGTCTGCCTGCAGGCCTGCGCTCGCCTCGACTATCCGCGTGACCGCTTTGAAGTGATTGTGGTGGATGACGGAGGGGCCACGCCATTGGCCGAGGTTGTCGCGCGTTTCCACGGAGCGCTCACGCTCACGCTGTTACAGCAGGAGAACGCGGGCCCGGCGGCGGCCCGCAATAGAGGAGCCTCTGAGGCCGCAGGCGAATTCCTCGCCTTCACGGACGACGACTGTGCGCCGGCTTCGGACTGGCTCAAAGCCTTGGGAAGGGAATGCGTTGCATTCCCTGATTGTGCCGTTGGAGGGCGAACGGTCAACGCGCTCACGCACAATCCTTACTCCGCGGCGAGCCAACTGCTGATCTCCTATCTGTTTTCTTTCTACAACGCGAGTCCGTACAACGCGCGATTTTTTCCGTCGAGCAATCTGGCGTTCCCGGCCAAACAGTTTCATGCCGTCGGAGGATTTGATGTGACGTATCCGCGGGCTGCCGCTGAAGATCGCGAACTGTGCGACCGCTGGCTGCACCTCGGGCATCGAATGATCTCTGCCCCAGAGGCTGTGGTGTACCATGCCCATGCCCTGACGTTTCGAACCTTTCTGCGGCAGCATTTTTACTATGGACAGGGCGCGTTCTGCTTTCATCGGGTCCGTGCCAGACGGCTCCAGGATCGAGTCAAGGTTGAGCCGCTCACGTTTTATGTCAACATGCTTCGCTACCCGTTTGTCAGCGCGCAGGGGGGACAAGCTCCCCTCTTGATGCTGCTGCTCGTGGTGACGCAAGTGGCCAACGCGGCAGGATTTTTCTGGCAGCGTGTAAAGGGTGCCGCAAGAAAGTGAGCCCACCAAGGAGAGGAGTTCAGCATGGCAGTTCAACAAGTTCCTGGGATGTCGGTCATAGTGATCTCCCCTGACTCTTACGGCACGGTCAGGAAGACGATACGTCGGCTTCGGGCCCAGGGCGTCTGTCACGAATTGGAAATTGTGTTGGTTGTGCCTTCGGCGCAAGCCGCAAACATCGATCATACAGAGCTCGACAGCTTCTGCGGGATCCACATCGTCGAAATCGGCGATATGACGTCGACTGCCCGGGCTCGAGCGGCCGGCGTCCGGCGCGCCACCGCCCCGGTGGTCGCCTTTGTGGAAGATCACTCATTTCCCGCCAAGGGATGGGCCGAAGCCCTCATCCTGGCGCATCGGAAACCCTGGGCTGCAGTCGGTCCTATGATGGCCAATGCCAACCCCAACAGCCTGGTCAGTTGGACCAATCTGATTATCGAGTATGCCGAATGGATGGAACCGGTTTCCGCAGGGGTGAGGGAGCACTTGCCCGGGCATAACGGAACGTATAAACGGGATTTGCTCCTGGAGTATGGCGATCGTCTGGAAGCGATGTTGGAGGCCGAGAGTATCCTCCAATGGGATCTACAGGCGAAAGGGCACCAATTGTATCTCGAACCGGCTGCGAAGACCTATCACCAGAATTTTTCGGCCCCTTTTTCCTGGATTCCATTACGTGTAGACGGCGGCCGGCTGTTTGCGGCTTCCCGCGCGAGAACATGGTCCCCATTCCGACGTGTGCTGTATGCCTTCAGCGCGCCCCTCATTCCGTTCGTGCGGTTTCGGCGCATCGTCGGGGAACTGCGCCGACCTGGGCGGGCGAGGCATCTGCTCCCCCGAGTGTTGCCCTTGCTGTTTGCGGGGCTGGTCGCGGACGGCACCGGCGAGATGATCGGATATGCCTGTGGGGGCGGCAATGCCATGAAAAGGTTGTCCGACATGGAGTTCCATCGTGAGCGATACCTGACAAAGCACGACCGGTCGGCTGAGGTGGACGCATGATCGTGATCGCACATAGGCCTTTTGTCTGTAACCGGCCTTTACTGGAAGGACTGTCTTCATGCATTTTTGCATGGTGACCACATTCTATCCTCCCTATCATTTTGGCGGGGATGCCACGTTTGTGCAGGCACTGGCTCGCGCATTGGTCTCTGAAGGACATCATGTTGAAGTCGTGCACTGCGAAGATGCCTACCGCCTGCGAGGCAGAGAGCAGCCGGCTGTGCGGGCCGAGCAGGACGGGGTGGTGGTGCATCGCCTGCGCAACCCCTTCGGCATACTGTCCCCGCTGATCACCCAGCAAACAGGCCGGCCGGGAGTAAAGGCAGCACAGCTGCGAGCGGTGCTCGACCGTGATTTCGACGTCGTGAATTTCCACAACATCTCGTTGATCGGGGGGCCCGGAATCTTACGGATGAGCCGCGCACCGGTGACGCTGTATACCCTGCACGAACACTGGCTGCTTTGTCCGACCCATATCTTTTGGAAGAATCACGCGCAAGCCTGCGATCGCCCGGAGTGTTTTGCTTGTTGCATTCGGTCAGGGGTTCCTCCTCAAATGTGGCGGTATACGAACTTGGTTCAGCGCAGCGTGGCCCATGTTGACGTACTCTTAGCTCCAAGTGAATTCACGGCACAGCAGCACCGCGCCGCGGGGCTGACCACACCCATCGAAGTCTTACCGACGTTCTCTAGCCTGGAGCCGGGATCTTTTGGGCGATCTGCGGATGGAGGAAGGCCTCGCTTTCTGTTTGTCGGCAGAGTCACAGCCTCGAAGGGGATTGGTATTCTTCTAGAGGAGTTCTCTCGATTGCCGGAATTCGATCTGCATGTCATTGGAGATGGAGACCTGCGGCAACCACTTGAAGAACAGTACTCCGGGCACCGCCATATTCGTTTCCTGGGCTCGGTTCCTCAGTATCAACTGGTCAGCGCATATCAAAGTGCAACGGCTCTGATTCTCCCGTCGCTCGCGCCGGAAGTCTTTCCGCTGACCGTGCTCGAAGCGCTGGCCTGCGGTACGCCGGCTGTGGTGCATGACGCCGGTGGAAATCGGGAAGCGGTCGAAAAAACCGGTGGGGGATTCGTATATCGATCTAGAAAAGAACTTCGGCAGATTCTCTCCGTGCTTGCGCAGGACGCTAGATTACGCGAGGCCCTCTCGCAGCGGGCGCAATCTGGGTACGAGCAATTCTATACGCGAGCGCAATACCTGACTCGCTATCTTCGTGTGATCGGTACCATTGGAAAAATGAAGGGTGTGACGATCGGGGCCTGAAGGGGGCGTTATCCGTATGCGCGACAGTAGCAAGACGAGGTCTATCGCTCGAGGACCGGCGGGATATCCGCTGGTGGGAAATCTGCCAGAGTTTTTGTACGACAAGCTTGGCTTTCTCTCGCGCTGTGCAGCCACGTATGGGGATGTGATCAAGTTGAGGATCGGAGAGCCGACCTTCCTCCTGAATAATCCGGACGACATCAAACATGTGTTGGTGCTCAATCCTGACAACTACGGCAAATCACCTCGCATGACCAGCGCGAGGGGGAAGAAGTTGTCGGGGGCGGGCCTGCTCACCAGCGTAGGACCGGAGCATCTGAGGCAGCGGAGGATGATGCAGCCGGTGTTTTATCGGAAGACGGTGGAATCCTTCTCTCGCATCATTACCGAAGGGGTAGGGGAGATGCTGGCCCGGTGGGTCGAGGGGATGGAACTGGACCTCGGATGCGAGATGATGGGGCTGGTCCAACGGAACATCGTCAAGACCTTGTTGGGGGCGGATGCTGACAATGACATGCCGGCGTTGCTCGATGCCATCACGATCCGGCGGCTATACATGGAACATGTGTTTTTTTCTCCCTTCCCTGAATGGATGCCCAGCCGGATTGGTTGGCGGTACCGGCAAGCCATGCACTGTATTGAGACCATCGTGACTCGAGCGATTCAGACACGACGTGCGCGTTCCACGGACACGAGGGACCTGCTCTCTCTGCTGCTTTGCGCGAAATATGACGATGGGACAGCCATGACGGACCAACAGGTTCGCGATGAAGTCGTGACGCTCTTGGTTACAGGCTATGAAACGATCGGGGAGGCGTTGACCTGGACCTCCTACCTCTTATCCCAACATCCGGCGATCGCCGCCAAATTCTTTGCGGAGGTAGACGAAGTCATCGGTGCCCGCCCTCCCGGCGTGGAGGACCTACCAAAGCTACCGTATCTGGGGATGGTGCTTGCCGAATCAATGCGGTTGTATCCGCCCACATGGATTTTTATCCGGATCGCACAGGCGGAGGACACGCTGCCGAGCGGTGCGACAATCCCTGCGGGATCAAAAATCTATCTGTGCCAATATGTGATGCAACGCCATCCTCGGTATTTCCCGGATCCTGAGAGATTCGACCCTGAACGATTTACAGAAACCGCAAAAAAAGAACGCCCGCAGTTTGCCTATTTCCCGTTCGGCGGCGGAGCACGCGTCTGTATCGGGGAGCATTTTGCCAAGATGGAAGCCACGTTAGTGCTGGCCTCGATCGCGCAGCGATTCAGATTGTCATTGGTGCCCGGGCAGACCATCGTGCCTGAGCCCAAGATGACCTTGCGACCGAGAGGAGGAGTTAGGGTGCAAGTATTCCGGCGAAGGCAGGGGTAGGAGACATCCGTGGTAACCAGTCAACCAATCGTGTCGGTCGTCATCCCGACTCTGAACAGGCCACGCTTGGTTGTGCGAGCGGTACGGAGTGCGTTGGCTCAGACCCTGGATGCGATCGAAGTCATCATCGTCGTAGACGGTCCCGATGAGGCAACCGTACAGGCTCTTCGCCAAATCGATGACGACAGGGTGAGAACCAAACCGTTACCTCTCCATGTGGGACTCGGAGAGGCTCGCAATGCTGGAGTCGGGGAAGCTCGGAGCCAATGGGTGGCTTTCCTGGATGATGACGATGAATGGTTCCCTCGGAAACTTGAGGTCCAACTCCAGACGGCGCAGCAGTCGGTTTATCGGCATCCAATTGTGTCGTGCCGTCTGATTGTACGCAGTGAAATAGGCGATGTTGTTTGGCCAATGAGGGGTCCAAGACCAGACGAATCCATGAGTGAATATCTCTTCTGCCGAACGAAGGTCTTCTCCGGAGAGGGAATGATAGGGGCCAATACGATCTTCGCGACGAAAGAACTCTTGCTGACGGTACCCTTTAGAGGTGAGTTGCAGAGACATGAGGATCTGGATTGGCTTCTGCGGGCCAGCACACTAGGTGGTGTGGGTGTCCAATTTGTGCCCATGCATGAACCGTTAGTCATTTGGCATAGGGAGGAGACACACAACTCAATAAGCCGGAGAACGGATTGGCGATATTCCCTTGCATGGATCAATAACATCAAGCACCTGATCACACCGAGGGCCTACGCCTCCTTCCTCCTGACCTGGCTCAGTGCAAATGCAGTTCGAGAAGGAGATTGGAAGGCTTTTTTGCCGCTCTTACGAGATGCCTTCCAATACGGCAGACCGAGCTCCCTCGATGTGGGGTTGTATTTTGGGATTTGGCTGATACCTCAAAGGATTCGGAGCAGGATTCGAATTGGCTTTCAGAGATGTGATCGGTAGAACTGTTTGTTAGGGATTCCGTAGTCGGAGTAGCGACCAGGACGATGAGCTCCAGGCAGACGGGTGAGCACTGGAACGTTGCTCGGTATCTTGTGATCTCTCTTGATCGAGGAAGACAATGAAGCGAGGAAGGATTCTGGTCAGGACATCTTTCCCGCATTGTACAGGAACATGAAAAGCTTAAAGATTGTTTTTGTGATTGACAGTTTAGGCACGGGAGGTGCCGAAAGGTATCTTGCCGAGCAATTGCCGCAACTCGGCCGTTTCAATATCACCCCTATCGTGGTGAGCCTGCGACAACGTGAGGAGGGGGTGCAGGCAGACCTTCAACGCCGTGGATTCGATGTGCGAATCCTCCGTGCGTCGGGACTTATCGGGCGCGTGGCGGCGTTGCGTGCGATCATTCAGGCCGAACAACCGGATGTGGTTCAGACTGTGCTGTTTCATTCCGATCTCGTCGGACGTCTGGCTGCGGTCGGACTTCCCGCGAAGGTCGTCAGCCGGCTCGTCAATACCGATTACGATGAGGCGCGACTCAGCGATCCGAACATCAAACCCCTCAGGTTTTGGTTGGCACGGATGATCGACGGGTGGACAGCCCGCCATCTAACCCATCAGGTCTATGCCAACTCCAACGCCGTCAAGACTGCGGCCATGAGAGATCTGAATATTCCTTTCGACAAGATCACTGTGATCGAAGAGAGCCGGAATGCAGCCAGGCTGGGCCATCCCAGTCCTCAGAGGAGAAAGCTGGCTCGCAGCCGGCTCGGGCTTGGGGAGCATCACGAGGTGCTCGTCAATATCGGCCGACAGGACTATCAGAAGGGTCAGCGATATTTGCTTGAAGCGATGGCCAGGCTCGTTTCGGTCCGTCCTCAGCTTGTCCTGCTCATTGCCGGCCGGTCCGGGGATGTCTCGGAAGAGCTTGCCCATTTGCGTAATCGCCTGGGCTTGGAAGAGCAGGTTCAATTTCTTGGTCATCGGGAAGATGTTCCTGACATCCTGGCTGCTGCGGACCTGTTTGTCTTTCCGTCTCTTTACGAAGGGCTTCCCGGTGCAGTGCTTGAAGCAATGGCGCTGGGTTTACCCGTCGTGAGTTCGGATATTGAGCCTGTTCGGGAGACAGTGGAAGTCGGTCGGAGTGCCGTTCTGGTGACGCCGGCTTCGTCCGAGGAGCTTGCGTTGGCTATCGAACAGTTGTTGGAAGATCCCGGGACCGCTCAGACACTCGGAAGACGGGGACGGGACATTTTTGACGCTCGGTTTACTCTTGAGCAGGGTATGGCGCGCATACGGGCGTTCTATCAAAAAGTTGTGTTGCCGAACGGGCCCACGCCGTTAGAAGTTGAACGTGCGCGAACAGAGCATTCCGGGGGCATGGCGGCGGGCGTGATTGATATTGAACTGCCGACGGCAACAAAACCCTGCCGGCCGCTCATGTCCGTGATTCTCGCAACCCCCGATTGCTATGAGACGATTCGAAAGACAATACGGCATCTCCGCACGCAGACAGTCAAACACCAACTGGAACTCATCATCGTGGCACCATCGGTAGATCGGCTGGCTCCCGATGAATCGGAGTTGCGAGAGTTTTGCCGGGTCCGTGTCGTGGAAGTGGGAAAAGTGATGTCGATCGGTTCGGCAAACGCCAAGGGTGTCAGGCACGCTCGCGCCCCGATCGTCGCATTGGCGGAGGATCATGCTTTCCCGGCGCCGGGATGGGCGGAAGCGTTGATTGCCGCTCATCGCCACCCTTGGGCGGCTGTCGGCGCCGTAATCCGCCACCCGAATGATCCTAAGAACGTCATCGCGTGGGCTGATGTCCTGATCGGTTTTGGCGAGTACCTCGCTCCCGTCGCATCAGGGGTGGTCCAGCGGTTGCCCGGTAACAACAGCAGCTATAAGCGAGACCTGCTGCTCGAGTATGGTTCCGACCTGGAAACATTGATGGAAGCCGAATCTCTTATTCACACTGATCTGGGGGAAAAAGGACATCAGCTGTATCTGGAATCCGGGGCTCAGGTCTCCCACCTAAACTTTGAACGGATGTCGTCGTTTCTGTGCATCAAGTACCTCAGCGGGCGCATCTTCGGGGCGGCCCGCGCACGGGGTTACTCTCTGCCGTATCGTCTGTTGTTCGCGTGCGGCACCCCGCTGATCCCTTTCGTTCGATACGGCCGATTAAGAAAGCGCTGGGAGGTTCTCCGCCAAACCAGAAGGTTGCCGTGGGGAGTCATGCCCATGGCTTGGTGCGGATTGCTGGTCAGCGCCACAGGGGAAATGATCGGCTGTTGTATGGGGGCAGGCCAGGCGGTCGAAAAGAGAGCGAAATTTGAGTTCCATCGTGTTCCGCATCTTGCCAAGGTCTATCAATCTAAGCGGACTACGGTGTCGGCATGAAGATCCGGGCCGCGCTCGATTCAGGGAGGATGAGCTCCGGTGCGTGCCTCGCCGGAGCGAGTCAGGACCAGGTGGGCCCGATGAGGCACCGGTGTAAGGACGTGCTGCACCGGAAGATTCGAGCAGGCGTGTGGGGCACTTCCGTGCGCAGCGCACAAGGGCTGGCTGTGGTTGGTAGAGAGGCGGCCAAGTCGCACAACCTCAATGGACGTGTTTCCCGACGATGATGACGAATAGTTTCTCAGTAAGCTCGACACCGGGCTGGATCGACCACAAGCGAATCTGAGAAAGGCGGCCTGTGAGGTTTCGTCAATATATACAGAGGAGTGCCCCGGCTGACATCAAAGAGCCTTCTCGTTTCGAGGCTTTGATCAAGGGGCTTTGGTTTTTAACCTGCACCAACGTCCTCGTCTTGTTTTTCGTTCAGGGAGGGTACGACATTGAAGTCGGGCCTGTTCATCTGCACGCCTCTTCCCTGAGAAACTGGCTGGCTCTCTGCTTGGCTCTCTCGTTAGGCAAGGCCTGGTTGGAAGAGAGGCGCGGCGCCAGATCGGTGCAAGAAGGATTGCAGTCTCCGCTGCTGCTCTTCATTGGGGCGTTGACTGTGTATTACTCCAATGGACATACCTTCGAAACAGGCGATACGTTGCCTGCGCGTTTTCTTCCGGTCAGCCTTCTCATCGATCATGACTTTTATCTCGATGAGTGGGCCTCGACCATCGAGGCCTATGATGACCCGTATTTTGCGCGGTCCCTCAATGGCCATCTGATATCAACCTATCCTCCGTGGGGGGCCGTCCTTTCACTCCCGGTGTATGTTATTCCCGTTCTCAAAGTGGGGACGAGGCTTACGGCTGAGATGCTCTTCGACTTGGAAAAGCGGGCAAGTATGCTTACGGTAGCGTTGTCGGTGCTTACGGTATTCATCGGGTTACGGCGCGTCGCGCCGCCGCGGGTGGCGTGGTGTATTGCCTTCGTCTATGCTTTTGGAACAAGCAGTTTGAGCCTTGTTAGTCAAGCCTCGTGGCAACATGGCCCGAGCCAACTCTTTCTCTCGCTCACTCTGTACTGCTTGGTAAGGAGCAGAGAAATCCCCACCTATATTGCATGGGCCGGGTTGGCGCTTGGTTGGGCGGTTATCTGTCGTCCATTGAACCTCGTCATGGCGCTTCCAATTGCACTGTATGTTCTCCACAAGCATCGAGGTCAATGTATTGAGTTCTTGCTTGCCGGTGTTCCTCCTCTGCTGTTGTTTCTGTGGTACAACAACGCGTACTTCGGTTCGCCTGTCCAGACAGGATTTGGGGCGACCGTTGTCACTCCGGCTTCCCTCGTGGGGCGTCATCTTTCCTGGTTCAATACACCATTTTTCGAAGGGCTTGCGGGCATATTGTTTTCCCCGGCGCGTGGACTGTTCATCTACTCCCCGATTTTCCTCTGTGCGCTGGCCGGCATGGTGGTGGTATGGAGAGAGCCGGGACAGGTACTTCTAAGATATCTCAGTATGGCGCCGTTGTTGTTGATTGTTCCGGCCGCGACGCTTGGAAGCTGGTGGGGAGGACATGGTTATGGTCCGAGGCTTTTGGCGGATAGCGCCCCGTTCCTTTGTTACTTGATGGTGCCCGCCCTGGAGCAAATTCATCAGAGACGCTGGTTGAAATATATGGTCGCAGGGTTGGTGGGAGTTTCAGTCGGGATGCATGTCATTGGGTTTGCCTATTCCGGCGATTGGGGATCGACCCTGCTTGACTTCGATACGTATCCCGAACGGGTATGGTACTGGCGGGAAAGCCCTCCGGTCTTGTTCGGCACACAACTTCTGGAGCAGGCGTGGCAAAAGGTTGCCATGCGGTTCTGACGTGTTGCAGGTGCGGCTGGGGTATGTAACGAACCACCTGCTCGTCCACGACAAAGCAGGAAGGAGACGAAGTCGAAGACCAATAGTATCTAGCGCTGCTGCTTGATGGTCTGAAGTCGCTCGACCATCAGGTCCCATACAAACCCGTGGAGCCGCAGATTGGCGGCACGCTCTAGCTTGTTGAACTGCACTCCAATCCGTCGCTCATCGATCCACCGCACTTCCGCTTCTTCAATCGGGAGTGACTCCTTCTGATCCGGCAAAATCAGCCGGAGCAAGAGGTTTGTTGCATGGGGCGGGACCATCGCGCATTCGATCGTGCAGCCGAGCACCGACAGATTCGTGAGCGTGCCCTCGCCGATCGCGGAGGTGCCGGCAAACATCACAGGATAGGCCGTCGGTAGGGGCAAGCGGTAATGCGCGCGCTGATAGGGTTTCGTCTGTTCCATGGCAGGTGGCAGTGTAGCGTGGAGAGAGACGGCAAAAGTATCCCTCCTAGGAGGGGCTGCAAACGCCAGCAGGGGGAAATCGGCGCGGTTAGTGGCTGTTGTGGGTGGTCACGCTTTGCCGACCCAGAAAATCCATCAAGCGCCGATGATGCTCGGGTGTGATGTCGATAAGGCGGCCACCGGCGTGCCTACCTGCGGCATGGGTCAGCTTGAGGGCGCAGTGAATCCGGCTTTCGGCTTCAAGCTGACACTCGATCTCGATCCGGTCTCCGGCCAGCAGCGGGAGATCGGCAGAAATCTGGAGGCCTTGCGAGGTGAGATCTACGAGGGTGCAGAGGCTGGTGGCTCCGTTGCGATGCATGAGGCCTCGCCGGTTGACGGGGATGCGAAAGTGGTGGCGTGGATCAGACATGGACGGCCTCTCATTCGTGATTATGCAGGTCCTACTCGGGAATGCTGAGTGTGAGGCGGCGGACGCGAGAAGGTGTCCGACGGTCATTTCGAATGTGCTCAAGTGTCAGTGCGCCGGCCAGCAGGGGGAGGATGAGGAGTGTCGAGAGCATGATCACTATCTGAACTGACATGTGGGACTCCTTTCAATGAGATGCCGATGTCTGCCTTAGTGCAAGGTGAAGACCAAGATACTCAGTCTGAATACTCAGTCTGAGTACACAGCCGGAGGATGTTGGGCTTTGCTCATGATTTAAGGTGTGCGATCTCAAGCCTGGGTTGTGGCATGAGCGCGACGGCGCCGGGCCTATAGGAAAAGGGCGGCAAAACGGCGTCCTGCAGCAGGAATTTCCTCCACCTTTCGAGGGGGGAGCGTAGTCATCCCCTCATAATGTGGGTTGTGGTCCTGCGCCGGTCTCCGTAGGATGAAGGCACGGATTGCGGCCTTCGTGCGGTCCCGTCACGGAGGCATGTTGTGACCACGACGATGTGTGATGGACCGTCAGAGCGTCGAGGGATATGAAGATTCTTCTCATCAATGATTATGGATCGCCGATCGGCGGGGCAGAGGTCCTGACGTTTGCGCTGCGAGACGAGTTGCGGAGACTGGGACACGACGTGCGGCTGTTCGCCAGCTCCGCCGGCGCCTCGCCGGCCTCACCGGAGGCCGACTACCTCTGTTACGGTACGCTCTCCCGGTTCCGGACGCTGTTGCAGACGCTGAATCCGTGGGCCTTTGTCCGATTGCGCCGCGTGTTGCAAGAGTTTCAGCCGGACGTCGTGCATGTCCGAATGTTTTTCACACAACTCTCTCCGCTGATCCTTCCGCTCCTTCGTCGGGTTCCCGCCCTCTATCATGTGGTGTGGTATCGGCCTGTCTGTCAGACGGGCACAAAACTCTTGCCGACGGGATCGCCTTGTCAGAACCCTGCCGGACTCGCCTGTTACCGGAACGCCTGTGTGCCATTACGGGACTGGCTCCCTTTGCAATTTCAAATGTGGCTCTGGAGAACGTGGCGCCATGTCTTTAGACGAATCGTCGCGAATAGTCGCGCGGTGCAAGAATGCCTGATCGCCGACGGGATCGAACCGGTTGAGGTGATTCACAATGGGGTGGCGGTTGAATCTCTCACCCGAGCGTTGTCCTCCAAGCCCGTTGTCGTGTTTGCCGGTCGATTGGTTCCCGAGAAGGGCGTCGACGTGTTGCTCCGTGCATTTGCCATAGTCGCACGCGATCTTCCTGAGGCCCGACTCATCCTCGCTGGCGACGGGCCTGAACGCGCCCCGCTCGCAGCGTTGGCTGAGAGGTTGGAAATAGCCGCGCAGGTGACGTTTCTCGGTCATCTTTCCAAAGGAGACATGGAGCGCAAGTTTGCCCAGGCATGGGTGCAGGCGGTGCCGTCTCGATGGGCAGAGCCGTTCGGGTTGGTGGCCGTTGAAGCCATGATGCGAGGAACCGCGGTCGTCGCCAGTTCGACGGGCGGGTTAGGCGAGATTGTGCAAGACGGAGCCACGGGGTTTTTGGTTCCGCCGAACGATCCGCACGCGTTGGCTGAGAAACTGAAAGAAATACTGAGTGATCGAGCAAAGGCGGAAGCGATGGGAAAGTCGGGACGGGATCTTGCCGTGGCACGGTTTAGTTTGACTCGTCAATGCGAGCAATTCGTGTCCATATATCAGCAGATGGCGTCTGGAACGCCGGTCGCCGTTTCTGCCAAGGTGGGAACGACGCTGCCGACGTTGAGGAGAAGGGGGATATGAGCGCACCACCGCGAGATAAACCGGTCGTCTCCATTATTGTGGAGGGGTATAACGAATCCCGAGAGCTTGGGGAAGCGGTCAACACGATTGAGGCGTTACGACGGCAAGATTTTCCTCTCGAACAGGTTGAGATCATCTTGATGGGAAGCGCCGTCCAGGTGAAAGCATGGAATGCCCTCTATGCGCAGAACACGCCGTTTTGGAGAATTCACGCTGTCGAAGCCGAGGGGCTTTCGTATTTGCAACTCAAGAACCGCGGGGCGCAGTTTGCGTCCGCAGAGATTCTCGCCTTTACCGACTCCGACGTGTATCCGCACCGAACCTGGCTGTCGTCGTTGGTGGAAGGGATCCGCGGGGGCGGCGATGTATCGATCGGTCTCAGTCTATTTAAGAGTGCCACGAGTTGGGAATGGAACCGTGCCACCCGATTGGCTGCGGCGTCGATCACGTGGGGTTGGGTGGTCGGCAAAGCCATCGATCCTCAGCGCAGCCTGCCGATGCCTGTCGGATTTATGGACCACAATTTCGGCCTCCGCATCGAGACCTTCCGCCGGCACCAGTACAATACGAAATTTGGCCGGCTGTGCGGCGCACCCCTGCTCACGCAGTCGTTCCTGGATGGCGGGGAGAGACTTGTGCTCCAGCCGCATCAAAGGGTCACGCATTATTTCTCGTGGTTCTATTGGTTGAAGTGCCTGCACTTTCGGTACGGGTATGAGGTCTTCATGCTGCGGCGCATGAACGATCACTATCCGGATCAATGGATTGCGCGAACGAAGTTTCTAGAACCTGTGATCACCATGATGTGGCATATCCTGTTGGACGTTCCCCGGTGGTTCAGGGTCAGCCGGTTGCTGGACGTTCACCCGCTTCGACGGGTCATGCTGCTGCCTCTGGTCGTTGCCATGTCCTGTGCGGCGCGTACGGCGGAAATGGCAGGGATGTATTGCACGATGGTATCTCCAGAAGCCATGCGGCGGTGGGCGGAGTCAGTCTGACAACGCATAGACGTTGAGCGGACAGGGTAAAGGGAAGAGATACTGAGATGACCATCCTCGTTACTGGGGCGACAGGGTTCATCGGCCGCCATCTGGTTGAGCGGCTGATTACGACGGGAGCGCATGTGAAGGCATTGGTGCGGCCGGCTGCGCAGGCCGCGTGGCTCGATGCTCTCGGTGCCGAGATCGTGCGAGGCGACATCGGTGACGCGGATGCCGTAGAGCGAGCTGCGGATAAGTGCAGGGTCGTGTTTCATTTGGCTGCGACAACCGAGTCCGCCGGGCTGTTGTCGAGGCGCGATGTGCAGGTGGCGAATATTCAGGGGGCTGAGAATGTGACGCGTGCGGCTCTGCGGGCGGATATTGAACGATTGGTGTTCTGCAGCAGCGTAGCCGTGTACGGACGCATTGCCAGACATCGGCTGATCGATGAGACCACAGAGACCGATCCGGATTCTCCCTACGGCGAGTCTAAGGTGCTCGGTGAGCAAGTCGTCCTGTCTGCTCGGCAGCGTCACAGCTTGCCGGTCGTCGTGGCCCGTATATCGACGGTATGGGGTCCGGGAACGACAAGCTGGTTGGGCCTGTTTCAAAGTATCGCGGCAGGGCATTTTCGTCTGATCGGCAAGGGGACCAACTATCATCATATTGCCGATGTCTCCGATGTCGTCGAAGGGTTGCTTCTTTGCGGTGCTGTGAATGGAGTAGAGGGACGGACCTACAATCTCGCAGGAAGCGAGTCGGTGCAACTGAAAAGGCTGGTTGAAATGATCGGGGAGGAAGTGGGAACGGCAGGTTTCCCGGCAAACCTTCCGGCCGCTCCGTTGCATGTGTACAGGGCCCTCGACAGGATGGCCGTCGCCTTGATCGGACGCAAACTGCCCCGCGCCGACCGTCTTGCGCTGTTCATTGGCGATAGGACGTTTGATATATCTCGAGCGCGGCAGGAGCTTGGTTATGTTCCGAGGATCGTCGTGAAGGACACGATTCATCGCATGGCTGAGTGGTTTCGAACGCAGGGTCATCTTCCTCGGCTTGGCTGAGGGCTGCGCCATAGGGCAGGAGCGTGAATCATGAACACGAGGAATAGCCCGGTGAAGCTGGGAATTATCGGTTGCGGTTGGGTGACAGAGACGTTGCACCTGCCGGCTCTCCGTGGAGTAAAGAACGCGGAAGTCGTCGCGGTATCCGACGGAGACCCCGAGCGGTTGAAGCGGGTCGGAGATCTCTTTCAGATTCGACGGCAGCATGCCGACTCGCGTGCGATTCTTGACGATCCCGCGATAGAGGCGGTCGGAGTCTGGCTGCCGGCCGACCGTCAGGTCGAGGTGGCACAGGCCGTCCTCGCCGCAGGAAAGCATCTGTTCATCGACAAGCCTCTGGTGTTCGACCTGAAGGTCTGGGACAGGATGATCGAGCAAGCCGCGCAGGCCGACCGGCACATCATGGTGGTGGGATTGCCGCGCCGCTGGCATCGTCTCATCGGCCGCGCGCGAGAAGTGCTTCGGCAGGGGAGCCTAGGAAAGATTGAGCTGATCCGTACAGTCTTGAGCGGCAGGAATCCGGAGCGTCGGAGTTTTCACGAAGAAGGCGACCGTCATGCGGTGAAGGGAATTCTCTACCAGTTTGGTGTGCACCACTTCGATGTGTTGCACGCGTTACTCCGAAGTGACGTCAATGAAATCCTTGCCGCGAGCAACGCCGACGAATCGACGGTGATTGTGACCGCACGATTAGCTAACGGCGCGCTTGCTTCTTCCACCTTCTCGGAAGGCGAGAGCAGGAACGATGAGATCGAGATTTATGGGCAGACCGGCCGTCTGAAAGTTTCCTGTTACCGCTTCGATGGCTTCGAGTATTTCCCGCCGGAAGTCCATCCTGGGGATATGAAAACTCGTCTGCACCTCGCTGCCCAGACGTTGAAGGAATTGCCTCAAGGGCTGTTGCGGATGCGCCAAGGCGGTGATTTCATCGATTCCTATCGAGTGGGATGGCAGCATTGCATGGACGCAATCCGTCACGGTACGAGACCGGACTGCACGTTGGAGGAGGGCCGGCGCGCCCTGCAGGTAGTGCTTGCCGCCAAGGAGTCATTGGCTCTCGGGCGACCGGTGAACGTCGGTCAGCAGTCTCACGACCGTATCGTATCGTGAGCGTCGAAGGGGAACTCATACATTGACTCAGTGCACTCGGGAGAAGGAGAGCATGGGATGACCGTTCTCGTTACTGGTGCCACGGGTTTCATCGGTCGCCATCTCATAGAGCGGTTGACCGCCGAGAAGGTTCACGTTCGCGTCCTCGCCTTGCCTGAAGAGGATACGTCTGCCCTCGGCCACCGTGGAGTCGAGATTGTTCGCGGGGATGTACTCGATTACCAAAGCGTGCAACAAGCCGCCTCGAATTGCCAACGGATCTTTCATCTTGCAGCAAGAACTGAAGCCTCCGGACCGTCCAAAAAAGATTTAGAAGAGGTCAATGTTCAAGGAACCGCGAACGTGGCGCGAGCCGCCCTGTTTGCCGGAGCCGGTCGGCTCGTCTTCTGCACCAGTGGAGCGGTCTTTGGCCGTGCGATCAAGAACCGTTCGATCAGTGAAGCCACCGTGCCTATTCCGGATTCACCTTATGGCCAATCTAAATTCGCGGCCGAACAGGTTCTTCTGTCTTACCACCAGCGCAACGGCTTGCCTGTCGTGCTGGCACGGACTTCTGCCGTACTGGGCCCGGGAGCCATGAGCTGGTTGAACTTGTTTAGAACCATTGCGGCCGGACAGTTCCGCTTGATCGGCGATGGCCATAACCATCACCACGTCGCAGATATCGGGGATATCGTGGACGGCTTGGTTCTCTGTGGATCTGTCACCGGTATTGAAGGACGAACGTATATCCTTGCCGGGGCGGAATCCGTACGTCTGCGGGATCTCGTCCACACAATTGGGGAGGCGGTTGGAGCGCCTGAATTGCCGGCTAATCTTCCGGCAGGGCCATTCCGACTGTACGAGACCGCGAGCCGTTATCTGTATGCATGGATCGGTTGCCGGCTTCCGCGTGCGGACCGTATCGACCTCTATCTCGGAGACCGGGCGTTCGACCTTTCCCAAAGCCGCCGCGAACTCGGCTACAGCCCGAAGGTAAATACAAAAGAGGCGGTGCATCGTACGGCTGCGTGGTTCAAGGAACATGGCTGTATTTAGATTTTCCGAAAGATCATCATATGGCTAAGGATAAAAACACTCCGCCGCTGGTTGTATTTGGGCTGGATGGGGGCGATGCCGGATTCATCCGGCAGTGGGCTCAAGAAGGATATTTGCCGACTCTCGCGTCAATCATGCAACGGGGTTGCAGCGGGCACATCGGCGGTCCGGAGCTGATGTCTACGCAAGGCGCCTGGCTGTCCCTCTTCAGCGGCGTCTCGCGGAGCGAGCACGGGTATTATTTTAACCGTCAGTTGATGCCCGGGACATATGATCTTCGAAATGTGACCGCGCGCGATGCTCACGCCTTGCCGTTCTGGTCTCATTTGCGGGGCGGATCGAAAAAGGTCGCGATTATTGATGCACCCGAGGCGGAACTCCTTCCCGGCCTGTCAGGTCTTCAACTTGCCAATTGGGCGGTCCAACAGCAGTACAACACGGCGATCGTTCCTCCGTCTGCCGAACCTGCAAGTCTGTTGAGCGATATTCGCCGCCACGTCGGCCCGCCAATCCACATCGAGGTGTTCAATCCCGATAGCTCTTTCCACGAGGATGCGGCCGCATACCGTCTCATACTCAAGCGTATAGAGGAGAAAGGTGCACTGTGCCGCCGCGTTCTGGCGCAGGATCGATATGATTTGGCGGTGACTACGTTTGTGGAGGCACACACGGCGGCCCATCGGCTCTGGGACTATCGCCCCGGAGGGAGTCGACACACCGAAGAGATGAGCGAAAAGAGCGGCTTGGGCACGGCCATTCGAGATGTCTATCAAGCCATCGACCGTGAACTGGGTTTGCTGTTGAGACAATTGCCCGAGGAGACTAATATTTTCATCATTTCACTTTTCGGGATGAAGGATCTCTATCCCACAACAGGCCTGATCGAGGCGTTTTGCCGGCAACTGGAGTATCAGGTTCCCTCACAGGGAGCGCTCCGCAGCCATCTGAACCCGCTCACGCTGGTGCGCCGGACCATCCGACCGGACCTACGTGCGCGGATAAGCCGGATACTTCCTCGACGCTGGCAGATGCGGTTTGAGACCGACCGATTCAGGGATGAGACAAATTGGGCTAAGACCAAGGCGTTCTCCATCCCGGCCCTCAATACCAGCTTCGTGCGTGTGAATCTTCGCGGGCGCGAACCGCAGGGCATTGTCGAGCCGGGCTCTGAGTACGAATGCCTTCTAAACCAGATCGAGGCCGACCTCAAACAGTTGGTGGATGTGCGCAGCGGCACACCGGCTGTGGAGCGAGTGATCAGAACAGCCGAGGCCTTTCGTTGCGGCCCCCACTCGGTCCTTCCTGATCTGTCCGTTGAGTGGAAGAGCACCCCGTACTTTATGGACCGAGTGAAGCACCCGAAGGTCGAGCTTGTTCAGGTCAGGCCTCAATATAATCGGAGCAGTTATCATACATTCGGCGGTTTCGTCGCGGCCGCCGGTCCTTCCATCCGGGCGGGCGGTGACTGTGGTGAAGTGTCACCGTTGGATTTCGCCCCGGTGTTTCTCTCGCTCATGGATGAGCCATTTCTCCGGCGATCGACTGAGCGGTTGATGAATCAGATGATCCACCAGCCGGCACATACAACCAGAACGTCGGCAATGGCCGGTTGAGAGTGTATGAAGCAGGCGCGTCCATTCGTGTCGATCGTGATTCCGACCTACAATCGGCCGGACCAGCTCACGATCTGTCTTCGCGCCTGTAGTCGCCTCGACTACCCGCGTGATCGTTTTGAGGTGATCGTGATCGACGACGGGGGAGTCATGCCGTTGGATGACGTGGTCGACCGGTTCCACGGGCTGCTCTCGCTCACGCTCCTGCGACAAGACAACGCCGGTCCGGCGACGGCACGCAATAGGGGGGCGGTTGAGGCCGGAGGCGAATTCATTGCGTTTACCGATGACGACTGCGCGCCTGCGCCTGACTGGCTGGAGGGTTTGGCGGCACAATTTGTCGCATCGCCGGATTGTGCAGTCGGCGGGGAAACGGCCAACGCGCTCACACAGAATCTCTACTCGACAGCGAGTCAACTGCTCGTCTCATACCTGCTCACGTACTACAACGGCGCTCCTGAGAGGGTACGGTTCTTTCCCTCCTGTAACCTGGCGTTTCCGACCAAGCAGTTTCTCGACGCAGGAGGATTCAATGTATCGTTCCCTCGATCTGCAGGCGAAGATCGCGAGTTGTGCGATCGCTGGCAGCACCGGGGCTATCGGATGAGTCACGCGCCGGAAGCGGTGGTCTACCACGCGCATCACCTGACGGCGAAGACGTTTTTTCGTCAGCATTTTCATTATGGGTGCGGGGCCTATTATTACCATCTCTTTCGAGCCCGCCAGCGGCAGCAACCGATGACAGTCGAGTCGCCTGCGTTCTACGTCAACATGCTTGCCTATCCGTTTGGGAAGATCCCGTTCGGTAAGGCCATTTGGATTGTGCCATTGCTCGTCGTCGCCCAAGCCGTCAATGCGGTGGGTTTCCTTTGGGAATGCGCAAAGAGCAAGAGGGGCATGACCGGTTTACAGTATCCGGCCATATGAGCGGAAGCCCTATCATGACGAGACAACCGCTCCGCAGGCTGCTTGGCGCCGCGTCCATCCTGCTCATCACCCTGATCATGCTCGAAGTCGCGGTCAGGATGTGGGGGTACGCGCAACCGCACATATACGATCCTATTTACAGGCCGTATGATCGCACCGCAGATATTCCCTATATTCATAAGGCCAACCTCACAGAAGCGCGGGCGCGCGGCCTTGCGGTGATCAATACCGATAGTTTGGGCCTCCGGGCGAAGATCGCCGGGGCATCGTATGGAGCCAAACAGCCGAACGAATACCGGATCGCCCTGATCGGAGACTCCTATACGTTCGGCGAGGGGGTCACGCGAACAGAGGATACGTACGCTCAGGTGTTGGAAGACACGCTCAATCAGCGACAACAGGCTGTGGCGGTCAAGACATTTAACTTCGGCGCATCGGCCTATAGCGTGAAAGAGATGGTCGCCACGCTTCAGTACCGCACGCCGGATATCCAGCCGGATTTTGTCGCGATGGCCATCATCACCTCGGATTTCAATCTGGCTCGAACCCCTCGGATTGATGAGGAGGGCTATTTAGTCGATCAGAAATTACATCGCTTCAGCCCGCCCGGTTCGATGATCAGACGGGCGCTGCGCCACATTCACCTGATTTATGTTCTTCGAGAAATCGGTGTACGCTGGGCCTTCCCCTCCCCGGACATCGGCGAGATGATTGTACGAGGCGAAACTCCGGAAACATACGAGTATGTCCGGCAATTCAAAAAGCTGGCAGAAGAACGCGGGCTTCCCTACGTGATGGTGCTGCTTCCCCGGATGCGGACGAAAGATTGGGGGGCTGTGTCGGATCAACTCACACGCGACCGCATCCCGTATCTTGATCTGTCGAGTTTGAAGAGTGAGTTTACGGAGGAGCAGTACCGGGCCAGCCGATTCGACCCGCATCCATCCGCCGCAGTCCATCGTCGCATCGGGGAAGCGCTGGCGGACTACGTGCGACACCAACCGGGATTTGTCCGGTGAGTCCGTTGTCGTCGCAACACGGACGCCATCTGTTGGATGGAACGGCGCGCATCTTTCTGGCGGGCCTCCTCCTGCCTCTAACCGGCCTCGTCACCGCCGCGTTTCTCACCAGACGACTGGGGACCGATGGATACGGATTGCTGGTCCTGGCGGCGACGCTGTTCGGGTGGTTCGAGTTCACCATCAATTCGTTTTTTTCCCGCGCGACGATTAAGTTCGTCGGGGAGGCGAAAGACTGGCGCCCTGTCGGTGCGACCGTGATCCGGCTGCACGCACTGGCCGGGGTCGGCGGGGGATTGTTGTTGGGACTGCTGTCCCTTCCCTTGTCGTGGCTGTTCCACGAACCGCAGCTCGCGCTCTACCTGGCTCTCTATGCGTTTCATCTCCCGATCAGCAGCCTTTCCCAAGGACACCAGAACATTCTCATCGGCATCGGCAACTTTCACCAAAAAGCCGTGAGCAACGCCGGCCGCTGGATCGCCAGGCTGGTCTTGATTCTGTGCTTGGTCGAATTGGGTTTATCCGTTCCCGGCGCCATCCTCGGGTCCCTCGGCGCGGCCGCCGTGGAACTTGCCGTCACCCGGCGGTACATCCTGCCTCCCCTGCTCGGCCGCATCGCCGTGCCGACGCGCCCCTTCTGCGACCTCGGTATCGTGCTGGGACTGTCCGCCATGTTGCTTCAGATGTTTTCCGGCCTGGGCCTGGTCATGTTGAAAACGCTCGGCGGGACGATCGAGGAAGTGGGCTTGTACGGGGCCGCGCAAAATCTGGCGATTCTCCCGGCGCTCTTCGGGACCGCCTTTACCCCGTTGCTGCTCTCGACAGTCAGTCGTCTGCTTGCCGAGGGAAAACCCGAGCAGGCTAAAGATCTCGGCCTGGGCGCTATGAGAATTCTGACCGGGTTGTTTCCGTTTGGGGCGCTCGGTGCGGGAGCCTCCCCGGAAATCGTCACGTGGGTGTTCGGCCGGGCCTTCGAACCTGCCGCCCCGATTCTGGCGATTTTGATCGTCGGCGCCATTGCGTTTGTGATGGTCTCGGTAGCCGCCGTCATTGCCACGGCATCGGGAGTTCCTCGGTTCACCCTGTATGTGAGCGCGCCGCTGGTGCTGTGTCTGGCGATTGGAAACTACGTCTTGATTCCCGCATTCGGCGCCTCCGGTGCAGCCATGGCGACGGTGCTGTGCCAGGCTATCGGCGCCGTGGCGGCCATCGGCGTGATCTACCGTCTCTGGTCGATTGTCCCGCCGGTCGGGACGGTGTGGCGGAGCGTGGTAATCAGCGGACTGGCCTATACGCTGGCAGTGATGTGGCCCGCCGCCGGTGTCTTGCTGTTGGTCAAATTGGCATGCATCGGCGTGGTGATCCTTCTGGCGTATCTGGCGCTGCGCGAATTCAGCGCCGAAGAAATTGCTCAGGTCCGTTCGTTCCTGTCGTGGAGAGCCCTGCCCGTGACGCAACACCAGAAACTGTGAGCCGGTCTGGCACAGCCAAGAGACTGTTCGGAATTTGGAGTAGAAGGATTCGGGAGTTTCTGCCCAGGCGAGAGGCGTCGGTGTGTCTGTCATCGCTCGCCGGACGGATCGTTCAAATCTGAAAAGTATTGGGAGAGGCGATGAGTCCTTCCACCAGGGGCATCATCTACATTGTGACCGGCCAGAAGTTCGTGGAGGAGGCCTGTTGCTCGGCTGCCGGCGTCAACCGATCCATGCCGGACATCTCGATCACGATGCTTTCAGACGTGTCTGGATCTTTCCTCTCGGGGTGGCAGTAAGTGGAGCCTGCGAGGGTTGTGAGGGAGCTATGAAGCGGTGGCGTGGGTACGCAGGACGTTGGATTGCGGGATGGCGTTAAGGGTGTTGATCCACCGGTGCTTCATCAGCTGGTCCGCGATGAGGATGTAGGTGTCTTCCGGGAGCATCAGCGCCGTGCGGAGCTTCTCCAGGAGAGTCTGATTGCTGCCCTCCGTGTCCAACTCGTACCAGGCGCGGTGCGGAATGATGACCAGCGCATAGCAGGGGACGCTGGTCAGGACCTGCACCTTCTTGCGGACCAGATAGGCCGCCTGGACGTCGGGCTTCGACGCCAGTTGTCCGGCGATGCCGTCAATAATCTCAGCGGACAGTCCGTGCGGTTCGAACGAGTCCCCGGGTGTGATCGTGCTGCGTTCGGCTTCGGCATCGAGGAGCTGTTGTCGTTGTCGTTGTGCTTTCACGCGGTAACGCATGGATTCTTTGTGGTTGCCCCGGCGTTCCAGATAATTAGAGGCCAGTTGGCAGGCCGGAACCACCGCCTCGCGGTCCGCGGCTATGGCGTTTTCCAGATACTGCAATCCCTTCTGATCATCCTGTCCCAGCAAGAGGCGGCCCATTGCCAGGTTCGCTTCCGCATGAGTCGGTGCTTTCGTGAGCAATTGTTGCAGCAACGGCAGCGCTGCACGGTCGCTTTCGAGGGCTTCCATTTGGCACGCATATTCCCACAGCTCCTCGATCGAGAGCCCGCCGGTCGCGGACTTGTCGCTTAAGGCCTGGCAGCGTGCCCGCGCGGCCGCCATTTCTTGGTGCTTCTGCCGCCACTCGTCCGCCACGGACTCCGCCCAGCTGCGGTCGAGGGCTGCGCGTGTCGCGGTCGCATGCGCGTCCAGATAATAGTTCGCCGCCGTGGTCTCGTGAGGGTCGCGTAAACGGGGAAAGTCGGCCGGCGGTTCCGGCGCATTGGGTTTCTCAGGGATCTGGTCCAACGCGGCCAGCCGATCGGCCAAGGCCGGATGGGTATCGGCATAGTCGGTCGTCTGTTGCATCGCCTCGTGCAGCCACTTCTGAATGCGGTCCTGCGGCGTGTCGCGCTGCAAGACCGTGATGAGTTCATCGAGATGCGAGGCGGGCGGTGTGGGATTCGTGATGGTCCGGCGGTTCAATGCGGGCCAATAGAGTTCGTTCATGAGGCGCGCGATGACCTGGAGCGATGCCAGGGCATCCTTCATCGCGTGCGGGCCGATCAGCCGGGCAGCCTGACGATCGGCTTCGTATTCCTGCGCGCGGGCCAGCACAAACGAGTAGGCGTTGAAGAACGGGGCATACCAATCCAGAAACTTGGTGAAGAGCCACGACCCCCAGTGATCGCGGGCGCGCAGTTCTTCCAGCAGCCGCGACCAGACGATGCGCGTGCGATAGATCCATCCGGAGAAGCGTCCGTGGTGGCGGCCGAGATGGCCGAATTCATGTGCCAGCACGGCGCGGAACTGGCCCGGCGTCATCGCCAGCATGAGCGGCAGGCCGAGCAGCAGAGAGTTCCGATACCATCCGAAAATGCCGAGGCGCGGCCGTTGTGCGACGGCGGCGTTCAGATCGTTCACGATGAGCACATGGTGAAACGGGGGCGTACCCAAGGCACTCGTGAGTTTGTCGATGAGGAGAAAGAGGCGCGGCACGTCTTCCCGATAGACCTCATAGCCCGTCGGCGGGGTGAAGCGCACCCAGAAGGCGCGGAAAATGATCGCCGCCAGAACTCCAAGGCCGAACAGCAGCTTGATGGAGCTGAGATGGCTTGATTCTCCGTCTTTCAGCGAGAGAATCAGCCAGGCGCCGACGGCCAATGTCAGGCCCAGGACGACCACCATATAGGCATAACCGAGAGCGGCGACCAGAGCGACCTTCAGCTTGTACTGTGTCGGATGGTTCTGGGCGTACGCCTCGAGACGGCGCACCAATTGCTCGAACTGTGTATCGGACATCGTAGTCGGTATTCCTCCCTAGAGTCGCAACCAGTCTATGAGAAGGTCGCGCGATCGCCAAGGAGTTTGTCATTTATTGATGGCGGCCAAGAAATTCACCGTACGGGGCGTGTCTATCCATTCGGCACGGGGCGGGCTGTCGAAGGATCGTTTACCCGCGCTGCGAGGCAGCGGAATCATCACATACGAAGGGATGTGTGCCTTGGTCCGAGTGCCGCGAGGAGGTCGCCCTGGGTCATGCGGAATAGTGTGCCTGGAGGTGGTCCCGTTGAAACCGGATAATGTGTCTGATCAACACTTCCCGCTCCTGTGTGGTCATCCTGACGAAGCGGGCGTGGAGGCGATAGGTCCCTCCGGGATAGGGGATGGGATCGAGCCGCAACACTTCGGCGAAGGATGTGAAGAGGCCATGGTCGGGAAGGCGCAACGTGACCGAGAGGATGTCGTTGGGTTGATAGACTGCCGTGACCGTCACGCCGAAGCCGCCGCCGCTGATGTTGACGGATTGCTCGATGAGCGCACCCTCCGTCGTGTCGGTCTCGGGCTGGATGCGGATGGGCAGAGCGACGGTGATCCGATAATATTCGCGGCGATCTTTCCCGGACGGCTGCGAAGCCGGTGCATCTGATGACATGATGCAGGGGAGTATAGCAAAGTCGGCAGACACGAGGGTGTCAAAATGCAGGTTGCCGTTCCCGATCACTGCGAGGCCATCGGATTGAATTACCTCTGGGGTTGAGGGTGTGTTTTGGAGGCGATCATTTCTTGGATGGCCTCGATGATGAGTTCAGGCTGATCGAAGTTGATGAAGTGGCTGCTGCGATCGGCGAAGACTTGGCGGCTGTTGGTGGAGAGTTTGGTGAGATCGGATTGGAATTTGAGCCACATCTTTCGAAAGCGCGTCGGATTGACGTTTGCCGGCATGTCGGGCCACCAGATCGGTCCGGTCGCGGTGATCACGATCAAGGGCAGGTTCCCGAGCGAACCGGCCATCCCGGTTTGCCCGGCGGTGTCCTCCAGTGCCGCGCCTTCGTATGCCATCGTCTTGAAATAGCGCGATTGCATCCATCCGGCGCGGAGGAGCGGGCGGATATCGGCAGGTACAGCGGCTTCCTGCGTGGCGAAGAACGACGGGGCAAGATCCCGCGACATCAACAGCCGGGTCAGGCCCAGCGCCGTCATCGCGCGAACGATCGGGAACAGGGTCTTCCCGGGCGCCGCAAACTTTCGGAACTCCATTTGCTCGAATTGCCGCTCATGTCCCGCATCGACCAACACGATGCCGACCACATCGTTCGGATGGGCCTGGCGATACAGCCGCGCGACGAACCCGCCGAGTGAATGGCCGACGAGCACATAGGGGCCGGAGATGCCGCCGTTCGTCAGCAGTTGGTGGAGCTCACCGGCCATCCGTCTGCCGATGCGTGGCAGGCGGCCCGCATCGCTCCAACCGAATCCTGCCCGATCATAGGAGCAGACCCGTGTGACCTTGGCGATCTCCGGTTGGACTTGCGACCAATAGACCGACCAGCCAGGCCCCATGGCATCCAGGATCACGGTCGGGCTGCCCTCGCCGGTGCAGTAGAGGTGCAGTTTATATCCGCCGACGTCGATAAGCTGTCCGGGCGGGGGGTGCTGCTTTCGGTCCTGCACCATGCCGACGATCTGATATCCCACGCCGATCAGCGCGAGCAGCAGCAAGCCGATTGTAAGGTGAAGCAGCTTGCGCAGGGGGCGGAAGCGGTGCCGGCGTTTAGTTGGCATGTGTCATGGCGCGGTGCCAGCGGCGCAGGTGTTTCAAGGAGGGGAGCTTGGTTTTGCCGTTGAAGAGATAGTTTTCGAGCACCCCATAGAGGTTGTAGTCGACGAATAAGGGGCGGTCGGCAAGCAGAAAAGGCGACGATGCCAGCATATCGTCGATCGGCTGGAGCAGCTCCGCAAGCTGGCTGTTGAGGTTTTTTCGATGGCTGGTCCATGCTGCGACGCAGCCTTTGCCGAACTTCCGTTCCTTATGCCGGACCATCATGACCCGCTCCACGAGCGGGCGTTTCGGGATCACGTAGGTATCGTTCCCCTTGAATCCTACCGACTCCAATTCGTTTTCAATGTAACGGGAGAGGATGAGCTGAATACCCTCGAACTCTTTCGGGAACAGGTCGAGCGTGAACCGCTGATCGACGTACCGCGCGACCTCCTGTCCGAGATCGGTGGTGTCGCAGAGAGCACGTTTCCCATCGATGAGGCAGGGGACGGTGTAACCGGCTCCCTTCGTCGCGGTGATGATCGGCGCGCGATCATGAAAGGCGATGTTGTGCAGCTTGAAGGGAATGTGATGGCGTTTCAGGATGTGCCGGATCGTGATGCAGAACGGCGACCAGGGAAACTGAATCAGCGTGAGCATGTCGGTTATATGAATGAAGGGGGCAAAAACTTCAAGGTCGGGAGGGGGGTGGCCTCACGCGGGCGAGTCAAATCAGGTATTGCTCGGTGGGATATTTTTACTCGAACGAGATAATAAGCCTGGTTAGTTAGCAGGAGAGGATAAGTTCCGTCTGTGTCACATTGTGCGGCGAGCACCACTTATTCCGGACTGCATCGCCCCGCTTAGCGGGGGAATTTCGAGATCATCACAGAAGAACATTATCTCTCGCCCTGCTCGGGTTTCCCTCGCGCTATAGCCAATCTTATAGGCAAGAGAACGATAGCTCGAATATAATTCACGCACTGGTTTCGTGTCGTCGTATGACACCATCCATTTCTGTCGACGAATCTTTTTGGTGATTGTACTAGCCACTTGCTCGTGGTCACTGTGTGAATAGTAATCGAGGTAGAGGTCCTTTCCTTTTCGGTAATACGGTGGGTCAAGGTATATTAATGTGCTGTTCGGCCATTTGCCTCTATTTGAGCTAAGAAAGACTAGTGCATCCATCTTAGATAAATGGATTCTTTTTCGAAGCTTTGCAATTGATTCTATTCGAAAGCTTAGCTCGCGCTTGTTGTAGCGCGCGTCGATCTTCCAGGGGCCAGTCTGGTCTCGTCCTCCTATGATGCCCCCGTTCAGGATTCCAGATCGGTTTGTACGGTTGAGGAAGAACATTGCGAATCCAAGGGAAAGGTCGTCATGTTCGGCCTGATGGGTTAGGACTTGTTTCTGCTTATCCCACGTTCGGACTGTGAGGGGGGTATCATGGATGGATCGAAGAAGTTCGTCAGTGTGATCGAGCGTACTTTTCCAGAATGCATAGATAGGTCGACTAATGTCGTTAATGTAAATTTCAGAAACGTACTCATGAAATAGCAATTCCAGTGCGATTGCTGCTCCACCAGCATAAGGTTCGACATAGGTCCCATCATTAAGGCGGTTATTCTCTATTACTTGTTTTGCAAAACTAGCAAGCTTTGCTTTTCCTCCGGGATAACGTAGCGGAGTGTAATGAATGAGCCGACTAGGTGGAGGTAGGTCTGGTGCTTGGGGCCGACTCATGCCCAAACCTGCTCGAAGAATGGTTGGGCGTCATTCCATGCCTCAATTAGGGATTGTGGCTGGGGAGTTACGAAACGGTTATGCACGTAATCATGTAGTAGGTCGATGCTGAAAGGGCTATGTGTGACGTTAAGTCCACGAGAAACACTCTTGAAGTTTTTCCTCTCGCACCCCTTTTCATCTACTAAATGATTTACAACTTCTTCGACTTTGACCTGTAGCGTCTTATCGCGGAACTGGCCGCCCTTATCTTTGAATTTACGCTGTATTCTATTCGCTTCCATGTATGCATCGACAGAAAGCTCTAGAAAGACGCGGAGCAGGACCGCGCAAGCGTTTCGAGATTCAGGCCCTTTAGCTCCTTAAAAATCATCGCTACCTTTGGGTCTAGTACGTTCAGTCTCAATTTGGACGGTATTACTGTTTTCCTGTCAGAAGGGTCTGAGAGCTTTCGCTTAGTCTGTCGTGTTGTTCCCGGCTTCTGTTTGAAGTCTCCCTCTCGGATATTCTCGATAGGGATCGCTTGGCCCTTCTTTGAAAAGTCCGGCCTGTCAACGCTGTCGAAGTTTTGAACATACTCAGTCTGTGCAGCTTTATTTTTGAGTTTAGTGACATTGAATTTCTTTTCAACCAGGTCTAGTACCATCCGCTTTAGAGGCTTAATGATTTCGTCAGCGGGGAGCTCCGTGGATAATTTCTTGTCGACTATTTCTACCCCGATCAACTTTCTGACTTCGCGTGTCGAAAGCAACCGCTCGAGCGTCGTGATTGGGAATGAATGTATTAATAGATGTTTTTGGTTATCTGATAGGTTGCCATAATTGCGCACAAACTCAAGAGCCTGCAATGCCGGATCTCCTCCTCTGAAACGAGAAGCTGCAAGCCCAGACCATCCGACTACTCCACGACCTTCGTTTTCGCCTGTATGTCTAAGTAAGATCCATCGGTTGCCTTCTTCGCGGTCTACGACTTCGAAGCAAGCAATGGGTTCAATTTCTTTTCGGACGAATCTCTTGCTTAATACCTCGAACCGTTTTTGGAGTGATGGCTTTACATGGAGACTGGTTAATACAGTCGGATTTGAAAGGATCTTCAGAGCAGCAAGCCGTCGATTGCCCTCTAATACAATGAATTTTTCAGAATCCTTTTTCTCACGAAGAACCAACATGCGGTCCATAGGGCTCAAGCCTGCTTCAACTATGTCTTCCGCAAGTACAAAGAGCTTTTCCTCTTGGTCATCCAAGACCTTTTGAAGTGCATCTCTTTGACTGGCGGCGCTTTCGTTTCTTGGGTTTTCTGAATCAAGTAAGAGTTGGTCAATGGAGCAATCTATAGCGCCCATATTAGCCCCCCAAGACAGATCAGATGCTCAAAGCTGCGACAGGCTACTGTGGTCAAGTAACTGTGTCAATCGTGCTGCTTTCTATAACGATATTGCTCCTAGTTCATATCAGCGTCGCTCGAGTTACTTGAGGTTCCTTTTGCGGTCGCTCTGTCCATATCGGTGTGTGTCCAGCAGCACCTGCCAAATAGCTCTTACTTATTAGACAAACTCCGCCTAATTCTATTGGACTCAATGCTGCGACACGGGGTGCCCATTCGCCATTTTGTGTTAGGATGCGCCCCATGAAAGCGGCTGTAAATCTGCTCTGGGCG
This sequence comes from Nitrospira sp., assembly GCA_013140455.1. Taxonomy (GTDB): domain Bacteria; phylum Nitrospirota; class Nitrospiria; order Nitrospirales; family Nitrospiraceae; genus Nitrospira_D. The sequence continues at coordinate 125,914 of JABFSU010000037.1, forward strand.
CTATTATCTCTACTTGGCGCACTCGCTCTTGCCCATGTTGTCGGTGTCGTCAATCCCCACGAAAAAGTGAACGGGCTCTGGCTGGTCGTCGCGGCGGCGTGCATCTATGTGCTGGCCTATCGCTTCTATGGCCGGTGGCTGGCCAGGCAAGTCGTTGAGCTGAACAATCAACGCGTCACTCCCGCTGTGCGGATGAACGACGGGGTGAATTTTCACCCCACCAACAAAGTCGTCCTCTTCGGACATCACTTCGCGGCGATTGCAGGGGCCGGTCCGCTGCTGGGGCCGGTGCTCGCGGCGCAGTTTGGATTTCTTCCCGGGTTTCTCTGGCTCGTGATCGGTGCGGTGCTGGCGGGAGCAGTGCAGGATTTCATCATCCTCGTGGCCTCGATGCGGCGCAACGGGCGCTCGCTCCCGGAGATTGCGCATGATGAACTCGGCTCCATCACGGGCACGGCGACGGCGGTGGCGGTGCTCTTTATTGTGGTCGTGGCGCTGGCGGGGCTGGGCTTTGCGGTGGTGAATGCGCTCTATCACAATGCCTGGGGCACGTTCACGATTGCGATGACGATTCCCATCGGCTTCATCATGGGGTTTTACCTACAGAAGTTTCGTCCGGGCGCGGTGGCGGAAGTCTCCGTCATCGGCGTGGTGCTGCTGATTGCGGCGGTGCTGTTCGGGCGCGTGGTCGGCCAGTCGTCCTTTGCTGCGTGGTTTGAGTTTGAACGACCGACGCTGGTCTGGCTCTTGGGCGGCTATGGTTTTCTCGCGTCTGTCCTACCCGGTTGGATGTTGCTGGTGCCGCGCGGCTATCTCTCCACTTTTATGAAACTCGGCGTAGTGTTTCTGCTCGGGTTCGGCGTAATTCTCATGGCGCCGACGATTGAGATGCCGCGGGTGACATCGTTCGCTGCCGGCGGCGGGCCGATTATTCCCGGCACGCTCTTCCCCTTTCTCTTCATCACGATTGCCTGCGGGGCTGTGTCTGGCTTTCATTCGCTTGTAGCCTCCGGCACGACGCCGAAGATGATCGAGCAGGAGTCGCAGGCGGTGGTGGGGTATGCGGCGATGCTGCTGGAGAGTTTCGTCGGTGTGATGGCGTTGATTGCGGCGTCGGTGCTGATTCCCGGCGACTATCTGGCGATCAATACCACGTTGAGCGCCGATACCTTATCGGCGATGGGATTTGCTCCTTCGCGCATTGCGGAACTGTCGCAGTTGGTCGAGGTGGATGTGGCGGGGCGGCCCGGCGGAGCGGTGTCACTCGCGGTGGGCATGGCTTCGATCTTTGCGGCGCTGCCCGGCATGTCGGGGTTGATGGCCTATTGGTATCAGTTTGCGCTGGTGTTCGAGGCACTGTTTATTCTGACGACGATCGATACGGGGACGCGCGTGGCCCGCTATCTGATTCAGGAAATGGCGGGGCGGGTCTGTGCGCCGTTTCGCCGGATGAACTGGTGGCCCGGGGTGCTGCTGAGCAGCGCGTTTGTGGTCGGGTCCTGGTCCTATTTGATCGGGACGGGAAGTATCTCGACGATCTGGCCGATGTTCGGCGCGGCGAATCAGTTGTTGGGTACGCTGGCGCTCTGTATCGGGACGACGGTGTTGATCAAGATGTGGAAGTCATCCTATCTCTGGGTCACGGCGGTGCCGATGTTGTTTGTCGGCGTGGTGACGCTGGCCGGGTCCTATGAGATGTTCGGGATGTTTATGAAGAAGGCGGCGACGCTGGCGGCGGGGCAGGCGTTTGCCTTGTATCTCGATGCTGCGCTCGTGGCGGTGGTGGCCATTCTCGGACTGATTGTCTTGAGCGATAGCTTGAGACAGTGGTATGGCTATGTGATCTTGAAGAAGCCGTTCACGAGCAGTGAAGTGGTGGTGATGGCGGGGGGCGGATTGGCGGGCCGGATGCAGACGGCAATTACCGATGGTGAAAAGGATAAATGTTTCCGGCTGCCGCACGGAGGCGGGTGTTGTTAGGGGCAGCCTGGGCAAGCTCCCTTGCTCGCGGAACGCGGGGACGAGATGGCCGGAGCAACTTTCCTTGCTCGCGCCCCGCGCACTCGGATTGATTGAAGGGTGAGGTTAAGGGCTGTGCTCGGTGCATGCGCGCAGTGGAAGATTGCTCCGGCCATCCCTGAAATAGGACGGAATTTAAAGTAGAGGAGGGGATCGTGGCTGATCAATTTTCATTTGATGTTGTCTCAGAAGTAAACATGCAGGAGTTGCGGAATGTGGTCGATCAGGCGACGAAGGAAGTGAAGCAGCGATTCGATTTCAAGGATTCCAAGACAGAGATTACGCTGAAGGAGAAAGAGAAGGAGCTCGTCATTCTCTCGGACGATGAATACAAGCTGAACGCGGTGATCGACATTATCAAGACGAAGTGCACGAAGCGCGGTGTGTCGTTGAAGGCGTTTGATTACGGCGCCATCGAGCCGGCGCTCAGCGGGACGGTGCGGCAGACTGCCAAGATTCAAAGCGGGATCGCTACCGAGAAGGCGAAAGAAATTACGAAGGCAGTGAAGGAATCGAAGTTGAAAGTGCAGGCGCAGATTCAGGGTGAGCAGGTGCGAGTGCTCAGCAAGAGCAAAGACGATTTGCAGGCGACGATGACGTTTCTCAAGAGTAAGGACTTTGGCATCGATCTCCAGTTTACCAACTACAGGTAACGCAGGATGCTGAAACAGGTCCCCAACTGCGTTCTCAGTCGATCGAGCCCCTCAACGTGCATGCGACAGCACGCCTCGGCGCTCGATTTTCCCTGCGGCCTTGTTGGATGGCCTGTTTGAACATCCTGGGGGGCTATGCCTAACGGATGAAACGCTTTCTAGCCAGCTTGCTCCTTTTTCTGCTCCCTCTCATCGGCTGCAATCGCAGCGATCCCATTGTCGTGCTCCAGCTCCACCCCAAGAACCCTGACATTATCTATGTCGCGACGAACGACTACATCTATAAGACGCGCGACGCCGGGCAGACCTGGACGAATCTGTCGAAGGGGATGAGTCACTCACGCGTGATTTCGATGGCGATCGATCCGACCTATCCTGCGACGGTGTACGCGGGAACGAAAGGCGATGCGGTTTTCAAAAGCCACGACGGCGGGCAGCGATGGGTCTCGATGCGCTCAGGGCTGGATGATGCCACGATTACGTCGGTGGTGAATCAGCTTCTCTTCGATCCGGTTGACAGTCAGCACATTTTTCTCGCCACCACGATGGGTGTGTACGAGACCAAGAACGGCGGCGAGAACTGGTCGAAGAAGATGGAAGGGATGAAGGAAGTGCTGATGGTGGTCACGTTGGGTATGGATCCGACGCGCCCGGCGATTCTTTACGCGGGGACGAGCGGGGGCGTGTACAAATCAATCGATCAAGCGGGGCATTGGGAAAAAGTGAACAACGGATTGGTGCCGGCGGACATGGTGAAGACGTCGCGGGCCCTGAATGTGACATCAGTACTAGTCGATCCCTACGACCCGGATACTGTGTATGCGGCGACGCTTGCGGGTCTGTATAAAACAACGGATGCGGCGGCTTCGTGGAAGCGGATCGGCGAATCGCTCACGGATCAGATGATCATTGCGATGGCTCTGGATCTGACTCGCAAAGGCGTGATCTATATTACAGGGCGCGATGGTGTGCATCGCAGCGTAGACGGAGGAGCGACGTGGACCTCGATCAATAATGGATTTGCCACGACCAACATCAGGACGATCGCACAGAGTCCGTCTGATCCGAAACTGTTTTATGCCGGGACGAACGGGAGCGGGTTGTATCGGAGCAAGGATGCGGGAGAGACCTGGGAATCGATGCCGCCGCTGTATGCCGGGAACGAGATGCGACCGTAATTACTGCGGGGAACTGAGAGCGTCAGCGAGTGGTGCTGCGATTCTGCAAGCTCGATCCAACCGATGAGCCGCCGAGCGATGAGCCAATAGAGGTGTCGCTCAAGCTGGATCCAATTGTAGATTGCCCAAGGCTCGATCCGACCGTCGTATCGCCGATGCTTGATCCTACCGTGGACTGCTGCAAGCTTGATCCGACTGCGGATTGATCTGAATTCAAACGAGACTCACCGATATCCGCTCCTGCGCGGCCTGTCGCACCGATGTCAAAGCCGGTCGGTCCGCTGGCGCCGATGTTGGCGCCGCTTCGAGGCGATGCTCCGACGTCTCCTCCCTGTGAGCCGCCCGATCCGATATCCGTTCCGGATCTCGGAGTTTTCCCGATGCTTGTGCCGGCGGTTGAGCCGGCTCCGATGCCAGCCCCTGTTTTCGGGCCTGTCGGCAGGGAGCGGACCTGGAAGTCTTTCTGAATGGAATCTTCCAACTCTTGAATCCGGCGCGATTCCTTTGCCGCTGATTCATAGTCGAGTTGGCCGAGTTGGTTTCGTGCGTTGCCGATCGATTCCAGCTTGGTGTGCAATCGCTTCAGGTCTGCGCGTGCTTTAGCGACAGGTGGAAGAAGTTCTGCGATGGTCCATCCCCTGAGTTTCATATGTTCGCTGAAGAGGCCGGATTGGGCCATGGTGAGCAACTCATTGACGTCATTGCCGAGTTCTTCAACTGATTGGAGTTCTGCCAGGTCGGTCCGGCAACACTCAAGAAACTGGTTGTACTTTTGGAGGAAGGTCGTGACCTCCTGCTGCAGATTGTCGATCTTCAGCTGGCGTGTCGGCTCTTGAGGCGGGCGGCCACCTAACGCAGCTGGATCTTTCTTTTCCACTAGGGGAACGCAGCCGGCGGTACCTTTTGAGGCTCTCAACTGTTGGTCGGCAGAGCTGTGTTCGCAAAACTCAAGAAGCGGCGCCGCGCCGGCAGGAGGGGCCGGGGTAAGGGAAGCTGCGAGAAAAAGCAGTGTAAGGATGCTGATTAGAAAGTTGTTGCGGGTGGTAAGGATCATGAAATGATTTTCACCTCAAGATCCGACAAAGTCAATGAATCTGCGCCAGTAGGATGCTCCATCCCCTGATCCATTATGTGGTTGTGCCAGAACGCGGTTTGCGAATCTGTGGCAAGGAATCTCTTGGATTAGGGGGTGGAAGGCTTTTCGGGCCTCTGAAAAATGAATATAGCGGGGTGTGCCCCTCGATGATTCCCCCTCCAAAGTGACCGTCCTCTCTGAAAAATCGAGCGAATTCCCACGCACGCTCTCAATCATCTAAGTCCATGAATTTGCTATTGACAAGGAGTTCAACGGGAGTATACTCGGCCTTCAAGTGGGGGAAAGTGGATACAAGTGGTGACGACAAAATATCGAGCAGATCGAGGCATGTTTCTGTTTTTCTTGATGAAATAACAGCTTGGCTTGTCACGGACAAAGCAAAGACATTTTTTGACGGTACGGTGGGGTATGGTGGGCATAGTGAGCAGTTACTCGAAAAGGCTGGGGATAAAGCCGTCCTTGTCGGAATCGATCGGGATGAGGAGGCGCTTGCCTATTCTCGAGCCCGTCTTGCCAGGTTCGGCAACCGCGCAATTCTGCTCAAGGGAGACTTTGTTGACGTGAAGCAGCTGTTGCGAAATGTCGATATCCCGGAAGTTGACGGCGCCCTGTTTGATCTCGGTGTGTCTTCTCCTCAATTGGACGACTCGAATCGAGGATTCAGTTTTCAAGAAGACGGACCGCTCGATATGCGCATGGATCAATCGACGGGCGCGACGGCCGGTCAGTTGGTGAATGCGTTGCCCGAGTCTGAATTAGCGGATCTCATTTTTCAGTATGGCGAGGAGCGATTCTCCCGGCGCATTGCGCGCGCGATTGTCCGTGCGCGTGAGCAGAAAGCGCTGGCGTCGACGCAAGAGCTGACGACGGTCATCAAGGAATCCGTTCCTGCCGCGTATCGGCACGGGCGTATCCACTGTGCGACGAGGACGTTTCAAGCGCTGCGCATCGCCGTCAATCGCGAATTGGATGTGCTTGAACCGGCTATCCGTGATGCGGTCGACATGTTGCGGCCCGGAGGCCGTATCGCAGTCATTTCGTTTCATTCGCTCGAAGATCGGATCGTGAAGCATACGTTTCGTGCCTTGGCAGAGCGGCCGCATCCGCAGGTGGCCGTGTTAACCAAAAGGCCTCAAGTCCCTTCCGACGCAGAGTGTCAGGCGAATCCGCGCGCACGAAGCGCCAAGTTGCGGGTCGCCGAGCGCCTGTCAAAGGAGTATGCCCAATGAAAATGCTGGCAGTGACGGCCGGGCTGTGTCTCGTGTTCGTCTTTGTGTGGGAGCGGGTGGATATGGTGCGCCTGGGTTACCAGGTTGAGCGGCTGAAGCATGAGAAGGTGGTGCTTGAACGGGAGCGTGATGAGCTGAAGGTGAAGTTCTCAGCGCTGAGTTCACCCGACCGGATTGCAAAAGTCGCCACGGAAAAATTCGGCATGAGCCTGCCTCAGCCTGGCCAGGTCGTGATGGTTCAATCGAAGCCGAAGGACTCGCCTGCATCCGCAGTGGAACTGCGGATTGCCAGGAACGATGTGTTGAACGGGAGGCGATAGTGGCTGGTTCGCCGTCACGGGCTCGACGGTATGTGTTGTTGCTGGTGATGCTCTGCGGGTTTGCGGTGGTGCTGTTTCGGTTGGTGAGTCTGCAAGTATTGCAGGCGGCTGAGCTCACGGCCAAGGCCGACCGTCAACATCAGAAGACGGTGTCCCTGGAGGGAGCTCGAGGGACCGTTGTGGATCGTCACGGCAAAGTGCTCGCCATGAATATGGAAGTGCCCTCCGTGTTCGGCATTCCTACTGCACTCGAAAGTCCTGCCAAGACGGCCCGGTCCCTCTCGCCGGTGCTGCATGTTCGAACCGACGAATTGGAGAAGAAGCTGCGGCAGGATCGCAGTTTCGTGTGGTTGGCTAGGAAGCTGGATCCTGAACAGGGACATCGCCTCGAGCACATGCCGATGGAAGGAATCGGGTTGGTGATGGAGGGCCGACGATTCTATCCCAAGGGTCCGCTTCTGGCTCATGTGTTGGGATTTGCCGGGATAGATGGAGAAGGGCTTGAGGGGATTGAACGGCGGTATGAGTCGCAACTCCATGGCGAGAAACGAGTCGTGATTCTGCAGCGCGATGCCATGGGCCGGACGGTGTTCCCGAAAGGGCAGGCCGAGCAAGTCCCCGCTGCCGGTCATAGCTTGGTCATCACGATCGACGAAGTCATTCAGTACATCGCTGAAAAGGAAGTGGAGGAAGCGGTCACCAAGGCGCATGCCAAATCAGGCACCGTCATCGTGCTCGACCCTCAGACCGGCGCTGTGCTCGCGCTGGCGATCAGCCCCCGTTTCGATCCGAATGCCGTGGCTGCTCTCACGGCGGATCGCTGGAGAAATCGGGCGTTGACGGATGCGTATGAGCCCGGTTCGACGATGAAAGCCCTTGTGGCGGCTGCGGCGCTTGAAGAAAAAGTGATGAAGCCGAGCACGATGCTGTATGGCGAAAATGGGCGGATGACGATCGCGAATACGGTCATCCATGACCATGAAAAGCTCGGGTGGATGACGTTTGCGCAGGTGATTCAGAAATCGAGCAACATCGGCGCAGCCAAGGCCGGGATGGCGCTGGGCGATCAGCGTCTCTACCGGTATCTGCAGGCGTTCGGGTTCGGGCAGAAGACGGAGATTGATCTTCCCGGGGAGGCCGGCGGTCTGGTCAAGCATCCCAGAGAATGGGGGCGTCGATCGTTGGCGTCAATTTCGATGGGACAGGAAATCGGAGTCACCCCGATTCAGATGGTGTCCGCCGTGGCGGCCTTGGCGAACGGTGGAGTGTTGATGAAGCCCTATGTGGTTTCTGAAGTGCGTGATGCGCAGGGGAAGCCTCTTCGGCAGATTTTGCCGCAAGTCAAACGCCGAGTGGTGTCGCCGGAAACCGCGCGGACGGTGACGTCGATACTTGAAGGCGTGGTGACAGATGGGACCGGCGCCAAGGCCGCGATTCCTGGATTCAGAGTGGCCGGGAAGACGGGGACGGCACAGAAGATCGATCCGCGTACCGGCGCCTATTCGTCGACATTGTTCGTCGGATCCTTTGTCGGATTCGTTCCTGCCGACAATCCCCGGTTGGCGATGATCGTGGTAATCGACGAACCGCAGGGGGAATCCTGGGGTGGGACCGTGGCTGCACCCGTCTTTCGACGCGTGGGCGAGCAGGTACTGAATTATCTCGGAGTCTCGTCGGACGAGCCGGTCAAGCTGGCCATGGCGTCAAACCGTCGGTAGGTCGAGTAACAGGATGATGACCTTCGAACAGTTGGCACAGTCATTACACGGGCAAGTGGATACTCTTGAGCAGACAGGGAATTTCCAGGTGTCACTGACAGCCATCACGGATGATTCAAGAGCGGTTCAGGCGGGAAGTCTGTTCGTCGCTGTGAAGGGCGAGCAAGTCGATGGCCACCGCTATATTTCCTCTGCTCTCACGTCCGGGGCGGCGGCCGTGGTTATGCAAGAGACGGCTGTCGGGATCGATCGTCCGTACTTGCGGGTTGCGGATTCACGCAAAGCGCTGGGGCATTTGGGAAGCCGGTTTTACGGCGATCCATCCGGACGGCTGCGGATGATCGGCATCACCGGCACGAACGGGAAAACCACGACATCGTATGTCTGCAAGGCCTTGCTGGAAGGGGTCGGGGGACGGGTCGGTTTGATCGGAACTGTCGCCTATCAAATCGGAAACGAGATTATTCCAGCCTCCCATACCACACCGGGTGCGCTGGAATTGCAGCAGCTCTTGAAACGAATGGTCGACGGCGGATGCTCGGCGGCGGTGATGGAAGTGTCGTCTCATGCGCTTGCGCAAGACCGGGTGAGCGGCTGTGAGTATGACGTGGCCGTGTTTTCGAATCTGACTCAGGACCATCTCGATTTTCATAAGACGATGGAAGAGTATTTCCAGGCCAAGCTCAGGCTCTTTACGGGACTGACCGGGACCAAGAAACCGAACAAGCGGGCCATCGTCAATGTCGACGACCCTAGTGGCGCCCGCATCGCATCCCTCTGCACCGTACCGGTGTGGACCTATGGCATCAAGGGGAAGGCCGATCTTCGAGCGGAGCAGGTGCAGCTCTCTCTCAACGGCACGACATTTATCGCGGCAACGCCTGCCGGTACATTTCCAGTCGAGAGTCATCTGGTCGGGGAGCACAACGTCTACAACATGCTGGCGGCGATCGGGGTGGCCTTGCATGAAGGGGCCACGATCGATCAGGTGTGTCAGGCTGTGACCCGCGTCACCAATGTGCCCGGCCGATTCGAGCGCGTCATGGCCGGACAGCCGTTCACCGTTGTCGTGGATTACGCCCATACGGAAGACGCGCTGGTCCGGTTGTTGACGGCGGCGCAGGCATTGAAAGCAGGCCGGATCATCACGGTTTTTGGATGCGGAGGGGATCGCGATCGCGGGAAGCGGCCCAAAATGGGCCGCGCCGCCGTCCAGCAGAGCGACGTGGTCATTCTCACCTCGGACAATCCGCGCACGGAAAATCCCCTGTCGATTCTCGATGAAGTGGAAGTCGGCGTGCGGGACGCGCTGCAACAACGATCCCACGTGACCTATCAGAAGGTGGCTGATCGGCGTGAAGCGATCGCGATAGCTGTGCGGGCAGCCCGGCCCGGCGACATGGTGCTCATTGCCGGGAAGGGACACGAAGACTATCAGATTGTCGGGACCAAGAAGTTTCATTTTGACGATCGCGAAGTCGCGCGTGATGCGATCCGTGAGTTATCGAATTGTGCCTGATGGTATCGGGGCTCTGTCACAGATTGGGATGCCCATGCCGCTCTTAACCGGCGAAGAACTTCGAGAAGTGATCAGCGTGAAAATGCTTTCGGGCGATGCGTCCCGGTGGGCGAAGCAGCGCATTCGGCAGCTCAGTCTCGATTCACGCGCGATCCGTGCCGGCGATCTCTTCGTCGCCATTCGCGGCGATAAATTCGACGGACATGATTATGTGGCCATGGCTCTGTCTCGCGGAGCGGTCGGTGCCATCGTACATGATAATTACGTGGTTCCTCCCGCGTTGTTGAAGGCCGGCTCAAAGTCGTCCCCCCCTTTCATTCTGGGCGTGCGGGATCCGCTGTTTGCCTATCAGCAGTTGGCCACACATCACCGAAGCCGCTTCGATATCCCGCTGGTGGCCGTGACGGGCAGCAACGGGAAAACCACCACGAAAGAAATGGTGGCGAGCGTGATGGGCCAGCGCTGGCGTGTCTTGAAGACGGAAAGCAATTTCAATAATCGGATCGGAGTTCCCCACACGCTCTTGAGATTGACGAGCCGGCATGAAGCGGCCGTCATCGAAATGGGTGTCGATAATATCGGGCAGACGACGCGCCTGTGCGAGATCGCCCGTCCGACCATCGGCATCATTACGAATATCGGACCGGATCATCTGGAGTTTTTCGGCAGCATGGAGGGGTCGGCGCAGGCGAAGGCGGAGTTGCTCGATCTCCTGCCTCCGGATGGAACGGCCATTCTGAATGCCGACGATCCGTACTTCGATTATCTGGCGGCGCGAGCCCGATGCCGGGTGGTGTCGTTCGGCTATTCGCCGAAAGCCGACGTGCAGGCACTCCATGAAAAGTCAGACGGGCGTGACGGAACGATGTTCCGGCTGCTCCTGCCGGGGAAGGTCCGGCACACCATCGTGCGAATCAAAGTGCAGGGTTCCCACAATGTGACGAATGCCCTGGCTGCCGCGGCGGCCGGAACGGTGCTTGGCGTATCCGGTGCCGTCATTGCGCAGGGTCTCTCCCGATTCCGTCCGGCCGCGATGCGATCGCAGGTCCTCGTGAGCCACGGGGTGCGCGTGATCAACGATTGTTATAACGCCAACCCCGCGTCGATGAAGGCGGCGGTCCAACTGCTGGCTCAATCCGGAAGCGGACGAAAGACCATCGCGGTATTGGGCGATATGCTGGAACTCGGAGCAGGCACGGTGCGGATGCACGAGGACGTCGGCGCGTTTGTGGCGCAGCAGGGCATCTCGCAATTGATTGCCTGCGGGACGCTGGGGCGTGGTCTGGCGGAAGGTGCGCGCCGGGCCGGGATGGAGCCGACAAGAGTTCTGGAATTGCCCGATGCCGCCGCCGCGGCGACAGCCGTCAAAACGATGGCCGTCTCCGGCGACGTCGTATTGGTCAAGGCGTCGCGCGGGATGAAGATGGAGCAGGTGGTCGGTGCATTGCAAGGCATGAAGCGGGTCTCGAAGAAGGCATCGTAACTATTCAGGGGTAGAAACGGACTCGGCGCTGTAAGCCCCCGGCGTCGGTATGACGGTCGTCTTATGCTGTATAACTGGCTGTATCCACTCCACACCGAATTCTCGTTTCTGAACGTCTTCCGCTATCAAAGCTTCCGCATCATTTATGCGGCGGTGACGGCGTTCCTCATCGCATTTATTCTGGCTCCATGGCTGATCCGGAAACTGCAAGAAATCAAGCTGGGCCAGCAGATTCGCGACGACGGGCCGAAGAGTCATCTGGCCAAGAGCGGAACTCCCACGATGGGCGGCTTGCTCATTCTCTTTGCGGTGGTCCTCTCCACGTTGCTCTGGGCCGATATCACGAAGCCCTATGTCTGGCTGGTCCTTGCGGCGATGGTGGGTTTCGGTGCGATCGGGTTTGCCGATGACTACCTCAAATTCATGAAGCGGCAATCGAAGGGATTGTCGGCGTCGCAAAAGTTTGCCGCGCAAGTCGCGATTGCGTCGGCGATTGCGATCACACTGTATTTTCTCCCCGGGTATACGACGAAGCTGAGCGTGCCGTTCTTCAAGAACTTCACGCCGGATCTCGGCTGGTTCTACATCGTCTTTGCCGTGCTTGTGATCGTTGGGAGTTCCAATGCCGTCAATCTGACCGACGGCCTCGACGGCCTCGCCATCGGCCCCGTGATGATTACGGCCCTGGCGTATACGATTGTCGCGTATGTCGCCGGGCATCGATTGATGTCGGACTACCTGCTGATTCCCCACATCGAAAACGCCGGTGAAATTGCCGTCTTTACGGCGGCCATTCTGGGTTCGAGTCTCGGCTTCCTATGGTTCAACACCTATCCCGCTTCTGTGTTCATGGGCGATGTGGGGTCGCTTCCGCTCGGCGCCGCACTCGGCACGGTCGCCGTCATCAGTAAGCATGAATTGCTGCTGCTGCTGGTCGGCGGCGTCTTCGTGATCGAAGCGGTGTCGGTCATTTTCCAAGTCGTGTCGTTTAAGTCGCGCGGGAAACGGATCTTCCTGATGGCCCCGATTCATCATCATTTCGAGATGAAGGGGTGGGAAGAACCCAAAGTCGTGGTCCGGCTCTGGATCATCGCCATCCTCTTGGCCTTGTTAAGCCTGAGCACCTTGAAGTTGCGATAACGAAATGGTGAGCGAAGACGTGATGGAATTGAAGAGCACAAAGGTCACGGTGGTGGGATTGGCCCGTAGCGGTGTGGCCGCTGCGCGGCTGCTGCAGGCTGCCGGAGCTGCGGTGACCCTTGCGGACAAGAAAGAGCGGAGCGAATTGGGCGCGGTGCTGACGCAGATCGATGAGTCTCAGATGCTCCTCACGGTCGGAAGCCGGTACGAATCGGCGTTGGATTCCGCCGAACTGGTGGTCATCAGTCCCGGCGTGCCCTATCGCCTGGAGGCGTTGGAGCAGGTGCGGCGACGGGGCGTGAAAGTGATCAGTGAGTTGGAATTGGCGTCGCGGTTTGTCTCGGCTCCGATGCTGGCTCTCACCGGGACGAACGGCAAGAGCACGACCGTCACGTTGATCGGCAAGATGCTGCAGGACAGCGGGAAACGAGTTTTTGTCGGAGGCAATCTGGGCACAGCATTGAGCGAAGCGGCGATGCAGACGGTGCGGGCGTCGCAGCAAGGATTACCCAGTCCGTTCGATTTTCTCGTGGTTGAAGTCTCAAGCTTTCAGTTGGAAACGGTTGAGCAATTTCACCCCTGGATTGCGGCGGTACTCAACGTCACCGTGGACCATCAGGACCGTTATGCGTCGATTGACGAATATGTCGCCGCCAAGCGGCGCATTTTCGAGTGCCAGAAGCCGACCGACTATGCGCTCTTCAATCTGGACGATCAGCGAGTCGCGGCCCTTCGCCACAGCGTCAAAGCCAGGGTGCTGGGATTCACCAGACAATCGGCTCTGCCGGCGGATATCACTGGTGGTACGTATCTGGAGGGTGATCGACTGGTCACGACGGTGACGGGCGTGCGGCAGGAGATCTGTCGCCGGCAGGAGATCAAGATCATCGGCGATCACAACGTGGAGAACGCGATGGTGGCCGCCACCTATGCGCTGCTGAGCGGCTGCTCGCTCGAATCGGTCAGACGTGTACTCATGACCTTCCCGGGCCTGGAGCATGCCTTAGAAATTGTGCGAGATCGCCGCGGGGTCCGGTTCGTCAACGATTCCAAGGGAACGAACGTCGATGCCACGCTCAAGGCGATTGAAAGTATCGATCAACCCATTTGGTTGATTGCCGGAGGCCGTGACAAGGGCGGGGATTTTTCTCGACTCGCGCCGGCCATTCGGCAGCGAGTGAAGGGGCTGATCTTGATCGGAGAAGCGACGCCCTTGATCGCCCAGGCGATGGCCGGATTCTCTGCGATCAGCCGGGCGGCGTCATTGAAAGAGGCGGTGCAGGCGGCAGCCGACAGTGCCGCCTCAGGCGGAGTCGTTCTGTTTTCACCGGCCTGTGCCAGTTTCGACATGTTTGCGGATTATCAGGATCGGGGCCGGCAGTTTAAGGCCCTGGTGCAATCCTTGCCGGCCTAAGGGCGGCGAGTCAGAGGAGATTTGACGCTGAACGATGTCACAGAGAGCTGCAGGGACCCTGGCATTGCCGTGGCCCACCACGAGCCCCCGCACCGCGAAGAAGCGGGTGCCGATGGACCACACGCTATTGATCGTCACCATGGTGCTGGCATTGGTCGGCCTGGTGATGGTGTTCAGTGCGAGCGCGGTCGTAGCGGGGAATCGGTTCCACGACTCCGGCTACTTCCTCAAGCGGCAGCTGGCGTGGCTGACATTCGGATTTGTGCTGCTCCACGTCGCATCGCGGGTCGACTATGTCTGGTGGAAGCGTCTGTCGGTGCCGCTGCTGGGTTTGATGGCGCTGTTGCTGGTGATGGTCTTGATCCCATCGCTCGGAGTCGCGGCCAAAGGAGCGCGGCGCTGGTTGCGTCTCGGACCCATTTCGATTCAGCCGGCCGAGATGGTCAAGCTCGTGGCGGTGATTTATCTGGCGGCCTATCTGACCAAGAAGGAAGACCGGATCACAAGCTTCTCCTCTGGCCTGCTGCCCGTGCTGTTCGTGATCGGCGTGTTGAGCGGCTTGGTGCTGTTGGAGCCGGATCTCGGGACCGTGGTTGTGATCGGTCTCGTGACGATCGGACTGCTGTTTCTCGGCGGCGCGCAATTGAAGCACCTGCTGGGGTTGGGACTGTGCGCGGTGCCGGTCGTTTTGGTGCTCGTCCTCGGATCGAGTTACCGGCGGCAGCGGCTCCTGACATTTCTGGCGCCCTGGAAGGACGCGTCGAATGCCGGGTTTCAAATCACCCAGTCCTTTCTCGCCTTCGGCAGCGGTGGCCCCTTCGGAGTGGGGCTGGGCGAGGGGAAACAGAAGCTGTTCTTTCTTCCCGAAGCCCATACGGACTTTGTCCTGGCGTTGGTCGGGGAAGAATTGGGACTGGTAGGAACAGGCGCGATCATTCTGCTCTTTGCGTTGTTTGTGGTGCGTGGTTTTCAGATTGCCGCCAGAGCGCGGATGCCGTTCGGGCGTTATTTGGGCATCGGCATCACGCTGTTGATCGGCGGGCAGGCACTGGTGAACGCGGCTGTGGCAACCGGGATGCTGCCGACCAAAGGATTGACCTTGCCCTTCGTGAGTTACGGCGGATCCTCACTGGTGATCAGCCTGCTGGCGGTCGGGATCTTGTTGAATATTTCGAGAGATCGCCAAGCGGGGCCCCAGGAGGGTACGGGGCGGGGCGGGCGCAGCAGGTCTGGTCACGGATGACGAT
>JABFSU010000136.1 GCA_013140455.1 Nitrospira sp.
CTGAAGCCAAGAACCAGGCCGATAACCTGATCTATCAGACCGAAAAGAATCTGACGGAGTACGGCGACAAGGTCGATGCGGAAGAAAAGACCAAGATTCAGGATGCCGTGGCGGCGTTGAAGACGGCGCTCGAAGGGACCGAACCGGACGCCATCGAATCAGCCACCCAGACCCTCATGACCGCCTCGCATAAGCTGGCGGAAGAGATGTATAAGAAAGCTGCCGCGACGGCCGCACCGGGATCGGGAGCGGACGCATCGGCCTCGGCCGAGACCAAGACCGATGAAAAAGTCGTGGACGCGGAATTCGAAGAAGTAGACAAAGAGAAGAAGTAGTTTAGAATAACGGCAGAAGTGACCGAGTTTCCTCGCAAGGGGAACTCGGTCTTTCTCTGCTTTTCACCCGGTGATGGCTTCTGTGTCAAAGCGCGATTATTACGACATTCTTGGCGTTGAGAAAACCTCTTCCGACGAAGAGTTGAAGAAGGCCTATCGCAAGATGGCCCGCCAGCACCACCCTGACCTGCACCCCGGCGACACCCAGAAGAAAGACGCCGAAGCCAAATTCAAAGAAATCAACGAAGCCTACGAAACGCTGAGCGACCAGGAGAAGCGCAAACGCTACGACATGTTCGGACATGCCGGCGCGCAGCAGGGACAGGGCTTCGACGGGTTCAATGCAGGCGGCGGATTCGGCGACGTCTTCAACGATATTTTCGAGGACTTTTTCGGCGGGCAGCGCGGCGGCGGTCGCGCCGAACGCGGGAACGACCTGCAATACAACCTCGAACTCAGCTTCGAAGAAGCCGTCTACGGGAAAGAAGCCAAGCTTAAGATTCCGCGTTGGGAAACCTGCGGCGATTGCAAAGGGACCGGCGCGAAGTCGGCGGCCTCCATCAAGACCTGTCCCAGCTGCAAAGGAGCCGGCCAGCTCCGGTTCCAACAGGGATTCTTCAGCGTCAGCCGCCCCTGCGGCCAGTGCGAAGGAGCCGGACAAATTATCACAGAACCCTGCGGCACCTGCCAAGGCCGTCAACGGGTCTATCGAGAACGCACCATCGCCGTTCACATTCCCGCCGGTATTGAAACCGGCATGCGCTTACGCCTGACCAATGAGGGCGAGCACGGCGCGAACAGCGGCCCTCCCGGAGACCTCTATGTAGCCGTCACCGTCAAGCCCCATCCGGTCTTCCAGCGCAAAGGCGTTGATATTCTCTGTGATGTGCCGATCAACTTCATCACGGCCACGCTCGGTGGAAAGATCGAAGTCCCGACATTGAAGGGCAACACAATCATCAAGATTCCCGCCGGCACGCAATACGACAAAGTGATGCGCCTCAAGGGACTCGGGATCCCCAGCCTCAAAGGTGGGCAAACCGGGGACCAGCTCTACGCCATCAAAGTCCAAATTCCCACGAAGCTCACGGCTCGACAAAAAGAACTGCTGACCGAATTTGCCAAAGAGAGCGGCATGGTCATGGAAGCCGACGGCGACGGCTTCTTCGATAAGATGAAGACCTTCTTCGAATAGCGCCGACGCACTCGGTTCGTTCGACCGACTGAGCCCTTCATGCCTGTGTTTTTTCTGCCTCCCGACGCCATTACGCCTCCCTCTATTACCGTGCCTCCGTCGCTCCAAACGCATTTGCGCGACAGTCTTCGGCTGGAGCTCGGCGAACAGATTTGGGTCTGCGACGGACAGGGCACTCGCTACCTGATGGAACTCACGCGCGTCACCAAACAGGAGCTGGCTGGCCGCATTTTGAGCACCAGCCAGGAACCGCTACGTACCGCTCCCCGCCTGCGCCTCGCACAAGCATTGCTCAAGGGTGAGAAGATGGACTGGGTGATTCAGAAAGCCACGGAACTGGGCGTGAGCGAAATCATCCCGCTCCAAAGCCGGCATACCATCGTGCAACTCAGGCCGGAGCGTCTCGACGCACAACTGGCCCGCTGGCAACGCATCGCGCTGGAAGCCGCCCAACAATCTGAACAATGGCGCATGCCCGTCGTCACCCAACCTCAGACTCTGACGGCATGCCTGGCCAGCCACCCTGCACCGGCACTCTCGCTCATCTTGACCGAACGGCGGGAGGGACAGAGCTTACACAACGTCCATCTTCCGGATGGCGGTAACGAATCTGTTATGGTGCTGATCGGACCTGAAGGGGGATGGTCGAAGGAAGAAGTAGCGCAGGCTGAACAAGCCGGCTGCACACTGATGACACTCGGCCCGCACATTCTGCGCGCCGAGACCGCTGCCATTGTTGCCGTAGGGATTCTGCAGAGCCGCGTGGGAGCCCTGGGCTAGAAGCGGGCCTTACTTACCGGCCTGCAGATGCACCACCGTGCCATTTTCTCCGCTCGCCCAGCCATGCGTAGCGTCGGAGAAGGTCAACCCGAACAACGAGACCGGCGCAATGGGCGTGCCGTCGCTCCACGAATAGCCCGCGTCCGTTGTGCGATACATCATGCCCCGCTCGCCGATAATCCATCCTTCTTGAGGACTGGTGAAGCGGACCTTCAGCAGATCAATCACCTTGGTGCAGGTCTTTCCGCAAGGCAGCGTGCGATCCACCCACTTGGCGCCGCCGTCGTTCGTTTGAAAGAGCGCGCCCGCATTGCCGACCGCCCACCCGGTCGATTCGTCGGTAAAGAACACATCGAACAGCGTCACCGCCCCCTGCGAGACTTGGGGCACCCATGTGCGGCCGCCGTCGCGAGTCGCCAAGACGGTACCGAGGGCGCCCACGGCCGTCCCGCGTTGGGCATCGAGAAATTGCACGGCGTACAGCGCCGCACTCGTCCCGCTCGCCTGTTCAACCCAATGCGCGCCGCCGTCGGCCGTATGCAGAATCGTCCCACCCCCGCCGACCACCCATCCATCGGTCGCCGAAGGAAAATGGACTCCGTACAGCGGTTGTTGCGTCTCAAGCGGATGTCCGGTCCAGCTCTCTCCCCCGTTGACCGACTGCCTAAGCGTTCCAGCCGCACCGGTGACCCAGCCGGTTTTCTGATCGATAAAGTAGATGCCGGTCAGCAACGCGGACGTCCCGCTCGTCTGCTTCTTCCACTTCTTCCCGCCATCAGCGGTGCTGAAGAGCGCCCCGCCGGAACCGACCGCCCAGCCGGCCTTTGCATCCTTGAACTGAATCGCCATCAGCGTCATCGGCGTGCTGGTCTTCTGGAGCGTGGCAAGCACGGAGGGTTCTGCACTCAGGCCTAAGCCGGGCATGAACAGAACAACGGACAGGCAGATACAGAGGACGCTCCTCATCAAACCTTGATAACTTCCCACAACCATTCCCCGGTTCTCCATTTACTGGTTCGAGCTGGCATCCGGCCGATTGTTATCCCAATAGCCTTTGTCGGGGAGGCCTTTGGCCTCGATCGTGAACTGGCCGGCTTCGATCGTCAGCCATTGCTTCTGTGTGCAGCAGGTCCCGTCCGGCAACACATCCCACGAACCGCGCCGGACCACCAGCGGCCCGGTCGAGAGGTCATCGAAGAACGCGCCGCGCTTCCCGATCCCGTACAAATTACGATGGGGCACTTTCACGACAATTTCGGTATCGGTCCAGGATTGGACGAGGGCGGCCGCACCATTGAAGAGCACTTCCGTCCGCGAGACGTTGGAGATAACCGTGCTGCCTGAATCCGGCTCATTGATCTCCACATCCAGCCGCCGTTTATAGGCCTTCTGACTCAATTCCAGTCCGGTATGTTCCGCCGTTTTTAAAAATGTGCCAAACCCTTTGCCCTTGATCGTCACGAGATCGTCTAAGCCGGCTGACTTCGGCTCATAGGATTCGACCACCGGCGATACCAACGTGAACGTGCCGGCTTCAGTGACGAGTTCGCCACGCTCCTGGCAACAGGACCCATCCGCCTTCGGCTTGGTCGCACTGCGATAGATCCGCACCGGACCGCTCTTCACGCTGAACGGCACCCACACGTCGATACGATCATCGTTCCACCGGTAGATCACCGCCGGAACGCCACCGATCTCGACACGATTCTCGCCTTTATTGAAATCCATGAAGCTGTAGGGAGTGGAACCGCTTTCGGAATAGAACCCGAAATGCTCGCCATTGATCCGGAGAAGCGTCCCGATGGGGGCGCTCGCCGGCGAGACAGGCATGGCCTTGGGCACATGCACGGTGAACGTGCCCAGAGCCCGTTCTTTCCCTTGCCGCTTCAACACCAATGGTCCAGTTTCCGCTCCGAGCGGGACATGCGCAACAATGACATCATCTTTCCACTGGGCAATCGTCGCGAGACTGGTTCCGATCACGACAGCATCATCCGCCCCCTTGGTTCCAAAATCCTGACCGAACAACACCACCTTCGTCCCGACCGGCCCGGTCATCGGATCGACCCGCACACTCGGCACCAGCGCGAGCGACACCGCATTGCTCGTCACATATTCCACCGGCGCACAGCAGGAACCGTCGGCCAGCGGATCGGATGAGGCCAAGCGTACGACGACATCCCCAGGCGCGGCATTCGTAGGGATCTCCACCTCGATCTTGTCGTCTTTCCACCGGCGCGGACGCACCACCACACCACCGATCACCACATCGTTGACGCCGAACATCGTATTGGGATCGCGCGCGCCGGCCGTGGCGCCGAAATGCTCGCCGGTAATCGTGACCATCGTGCCGCGCTCAGCCTCTGTCGGCGTGATGGACTCGATGCGCGGCTTCACCACCGTGAACGTACCGGCTGACAGCTTCTTCTTCCCGATCATCATCTCGACCGGACCAGTCGTGGCCTTGAACGGCACCTTTACCTCGACCAGATCAGATTCCCAACGCTGAATCAGCGCCGGCATCCCGGCGAACGTGACTTTATTGAACTGGACGGATTTGAATTGACCCAACCCCTTGCCACTTAAAACCACCGTCGCCCCCGGCGTCGAGGTCCGCGGAGCAATCTCAATCGCGGCCTGTCCCGCATAGGAAGACCGAGGCGCTATTGTCCCCAAAATGATGAGTGCGAAAAGGACCTGGCGAAATATCATGGCATCTCTCCTCAAGACTAAGACCCAGACTCCACGAGTCCGTAGGTTAGAGTCAGCCCAGAATGATTCGAAGAAACTTCCCCGCACGTGGCACGAGAACCCCACGCACCGGAGTCAGGAGAGAGCAACCGGGGTACAACGTGAAGCGAGGGACGAGAGGACTATAGCAAGCGATTTTTTCGAGTGTCAAGGCGGGGCTGGCTAAGGCGTCACCTGCACGATCAATTCAATTTCGAGTGGGGCTTGGCGGGGGAGTTCGGCGGCGCCGACGGCGACGCGGGCGTGTTTGCCGGCTTCACCGAATATTTGCACGAGGAGATCGGAGGCTCCGTTGAGGACCTGGGGCTGATCGGTAAAACCGGGAGCTGAGGCGATATGGCCGACCATTTTCACGATGCGTTTGACTTTATCGAGGGAGCCGACTTCGCTGCGCACGATGGCGAGTGCGTTCAATGCAGCGACTTTGGCCGCTTCCATCCCCTGCTCAATCGTGATGCCCTGCCCGAGCTTGCCGGTGCAGATGAGCTGACCATCACGAGACGGCAGCACACCTGAAAGAAACAAGAGATCCCCGGCGCGCACGACCGGCACATAGTTCGCCACAGGCTTTGGAGCCATGGGTAATTCAATATGAAGCGCTTTCAACTTGGCATCAAATGACATGATCTAGATCCTTATCCTGCGCGAAGGGCTTCAAAGAAACTCTCCCCGTCCGACAACCGTTCCGCCTGCAACGCCTCGACGATGGTTTGACCCAAATCGGCGGCTGACGCTCTCACTCCCAGATTCACGCCTTGAGACAATTTCGGACCGGTCACCAACAGAGGCACATATTCCCGCGTGGGGACTTTGGCCGGCCTGGTGAGATCCCGGCCATGATCGCCGGTGATCACCACGACATCGCCCACGCGCAACTTCTCAAACAGGTCCGGCAACCGGCGGTCGAAATCTTCAAGCGCCGTTGCCGCTGATGCAGGCTCATCCGTCAACAGATCGAGGCTCGCGTAGAGCAGCCCGCGCGGCATTTTGGCAATCAATTTTGTGGTTTCTTCGAGCGCGGCTATCGCTGTTACTGCGGGGAACGCCCGCGTCAATCCACGGCCGGCAAAAAGGTCATGCACCTTGCCGATGCCCATGACGATCTGGCCCGAGCGGTTCAACACATCCAGCATGCTCACGGCCGGGGGCTCAGCGACATAGTCTTTGCGTCCGCTGCTGAGTTGAAATGCCCCCGCTTCACCCGAGAAGGAGTGGGCGACGATCCGCTGCGGTCCCAACACCCCCTTGAAGGCTTTTCGGATATCTCGGCAACACTGGTAGAACTCCGCGGCCGGCATGGCCGAGGTATGCATGGCGACATGACAAGTCCAGCCCCCGTCGGTCCAGATGATCGGCGCACCGCTGGAAAGATGCTCAGCGCCATATTCGTCAATGAGCGATTGGGTATAGCCGAGACGATTGCCGATGACTTTCCGTCCGAAGCTTTGCTCGAGTTGTGAAATCACCTCGAACGGAAACACCGAGCGGAAGGGAGAGGCCTGGCGCGATTGGATCACCCCGCTGGTTTCCCAATAACCGACGACCGAATCGGCCCCCTGCGAGACGAAGCCCATCTTTCCAAACGAGCCGTTCGGCTGCGCCATGGCTCGCACGCCGGGGATCTTCGCGAGATGGCCGAATCCCAGTGTTTCCAGATTCGGGAGACTCAGCCCGCCGACCGCCTCCGCCACATGGACGACCGTATTGGCGTCGGCATCGCCATAGTCCGCCGCATCGGGCAATGCCCCGATCCCAAAACCGTCAATGACCAACAGTATGACTCGATTTATCATGTGCGCACTATAGCAAAAAGGACCGGGAGGACAAAGCTCATTCCACGTGTTGCAATGGAGACGAGCGAGGCAGGATCCCGCTACGCAGCCCGATCGAGAAGTAGATAGCGGCGAATACGTTTCCGAACGGCCTGGCTGATGATCCGAAACTCCAACCCGAATTCGTGGCGCGTCACCCACCGGACTCGCGCCAATTCGATCAACACCGGACCGGGCGTTCCCGGAATCGTCAGAGAAACCGAAGCATATCCTTCCTGTGGCACGCACACATCACTTTCGATGGCACAGCCTTCTTCAGAGAGATTGTACGCGACGCCGATCCCAGCCTCATCCTCGACGACAAAAGAGACCGGACAATTCACTTGGAATCTTGGCTGACAGCGCAATTCCGGCATGGTACTCCTCCTATCGATTCCCCTGCGCCTTCCACTCTTCCAGAATCTTCAGACTCGCACTGGTACCGATCCGATCGGCGCCGGCCTCCAGCATTGCCAGCGTCGCCTTCCAGTCTCTGATCCCGCCGGATGCTTTCACTTTGACCTTGCCGGCCACCGTCTGTTTCATCAACCGGACGTCTTCGACCGTAGCCCCGGCAGTCGAAAATCCAGTCGAGGTCTTCACATAATCCGCCCCGGCTTCGACCACCAGATGACAGGCGGTAATCTTTTCCTGCTGCGTCAGCAGGCAGGTCTCCAGAATCACTTTGTGTTCGGCCGACGGCGTGGCCTTCACCACTTCCGCAATGTCCTGCCGCACATAGGCCTGATCGCCGGACTTCAGACGGCTGATGTTGATCACCATATCCAGAATCTGCGCTCCACGCGCCACGGCTTCCGTGGCCTCAGCCACCTTCGCCTTCGTGGTATGGCCGCCGAGTGGAAAACCGATCGGAATGCCGACCCGCACAGTTGATCCAACGGTGGCCGCCACCGCTTCATCGACATAACAAGGCGGCACGAAGATGACAACGAAGCCTAGGTCTTTGGCCTCCTGACAAAGCCGCAAGACATCGGCTTTGGTCGCTTCAGGCCGCAAGACCGTATGATCGAGTAACGCAGGCAGATTCCATGGCGTCATAACAGAGGACACTCCTTCTAGGTTCGGCCACGATGGGCGCGGGAGAAATACTTCTTTTGGTACTTTTCGACGGCTTTATTGTGTTCGACCAGCGTGGCGGAAAACTGATGCGTCCCGTCATTCTTCGATACAAAGTACAGGTACGGTGAAACAGCTGGAAACAGCGTCGCCCTGATGGCCTGTGCCCCGGGATTGGCGATCGGCCCCGGCGGCAAACCGGCCCACCGATAGGTGTTATAGGGGCTGGGATGTGAGAGATCCTTTTTATGGAGATTGCCGTCGAAATCCGGTAACCCGTAGATGACAGTCGGGTCACTCTGGAGGGGAATCTTTTTCTGCAGCCGGTTGTGGAACACCGATGAGATTTGCGGCCGCTCCTCACCAGAACCCGTTTCCTTTTCAATGACCGAGGCCAGCGTCAAGACCTGATGGAGCGTGAGATGAATATCCTTCGCCCGTGCCTGCCATTCCGGTGTAACCACCTGATTGAGTTGCTCCACCATCGTCCTGATGACCTCTCTGGCCGATACCGGCTTGGGAAACCGATAGGTATCGGGATAGAGATAGCCTTCCAGCGTCTCGGCTGAAATCCCGAGCGTCTTGATGAGGCTCTTGTCCTTGACGAGACGCAGGAACTCGGCGCGATCCGTGACCTGATGCTGCGCCAGGACATCGGCGATCTGCGCCATGGTATAGCCCTCGGGGATCGTGACCGCGTGCAGAACCACCCGTCCGGCCAGAAGCTTGGAGAGAATGTCGGCCGGAGGCATCGCCGGATTCAGTTCATATTCACCGGGACGAATCTTCCGGTCAGCTTCGAGGGCTTTCCCGAGCAGGACAAACGCCGAGCGGCTCTTGATGAGCCGTTCGCGCTCAAGCAGACCCGCGACATGCTGAAATGTGGAGCCTTCGGCGATGACGACGACTTTGGAGGGAGGATGCTCGGCTTCGGTGACGACCGGGGCTTCAGCCCATTTCATCATCTGATAGGCGGCCACCCCGGCGAGTGCGACGGCGAGGACGAGCACGATGAGAATCACGCGCAGCTTCATAGGGACGTCCGGCTACTGGGTGAGGCCCGTTGTCCGGCTCCACCCCTTCTTCGGTCTCCGTTGGATGAGCTTGAACCGGAGAGGGTGACTGAGCCTCCAGATAACTCTGCAAGAGAATGGCGGCGGCGATCCGATCGACCATCCCTTTGCGTTTCTTCCATCCGACATCGGCGGCGATGAGTAGCTGTTCCGCATCCTTCGTGGTCAGCCGCTCGTCCCACGTGACCACCGGAACCGGCAACGCATCGGCGAGCCGTTCGAGAAACTGATGCACCGCCTGCACCGCCAGGCCTTCTTCGCCGTTCAACCGCAGCGGGAGGCCCAACAACACCTTCCCAACTTCGTGAGTCTTGACCAGATCCAGGATATGAGCGATGTCCAGATCCAGCGTCCGCCGCTCGTAGGTTTCCAACGGCTGAGCCGTCCAGCCCAGCTCATCGCTCAAGGCGACGCCGATCCGTTTGGTGCCGTGATCCAGAGCAAGAATACGGCTAGGCATGAGTTTACCGCTGAAGGGCAGATTCGACCAGACCAAAGACCTTTTCCAGCGCAGCATCGAGACGGGATACATCCTTGCCGCCGGCCTGCGCCATCTCGGGGCGCCCACCACCCGTACCCCCGACTTCCGCGGCCAGGACCTTAATTAAATCTCCGGCTTTGAGCTTGCTGATCAGATCTTTTGTGACCACGACGAGGAGGGCGACTTTGCCGTCTTCGGTCGCGGCGCCAAGGGCAACCACGCCGCTCTTCATCTTATCCCGCAATTGATCGGCCAGCGCCCGCATGCCGTTCACATCCAACCCGTCGGTCCGCTGTACATGCACCGGCACACCGGCTACGGTCTTCGCACTCGATGCCACCGCCGACCCGCTAGCCATCTTCAATTTTAACTCTTCCAGTTCACGCTCTTTGTCCTTCAGTTGCGTCAGCACCTTGCGGGTCTTGTTCACCAGCTCAGACGGACCGACCTTGAGCAGATCGGATAATTCTCGCATCTCCCCTTCCGCCTTTTTCAACAGCGCAAAGGCTCCGCTGCCGGTCTGGGCTTCGATACGCCGCACACCTGCCGCAACACCCGTCTCCGATACGATGCGGAACAGCCCGATCTCGCCGGTGTGCCGGCAATGCGTGCCGCCACAGAGCTCCTTGCTGAAGGATTCGACCGTGACCACCCGTACCTGCTCGCCGTATTTATCGCCGAAGAACGCCAGGGCGCCCTTCGCAACCGCATCCTGGATGCTCATTACTTCGGTCGAGACCGTTTCATTTTTGCGAATCTCGCTGTTCACCACGGTCTCAATTTCGTCGATATCGCGGGTCGAGAGCGGGCGGAAATGCGCGAAGTCGAACCGCAAGCGGTTCGGCCCGACCAACGATCCGTACTGCTTTACATGAGGGCCTAACATGTCTCGCAACGCCGCATGCACCAAATGCGTCGCCGTGTGGTTCCGCGCCGCGTCCTGGCGGGTCGTCGCATTGACCGACATCCGCAGTTGCTCGCCCTCCCTGATCCGTCCCTTGGTCACGATCCCCTTATGCAGAATCAGCGTCGGGGCAGGTCTGGTCGTCTCCTTGATCTCCAACCGGCCTTCCGGGCCGACCAACAACCCCTGATCACCCATCTGGCCACCGCCCTCGGCGTAGAACGGCGTGACATCAAGCGCCACTTCAACTTCATCACCCTCGGCCGCTTCCTTCACCATCCGGTCAGACTTGAGGATCGCCTGCAGCACTGCATCGGTGTCCAGACGGTCGTAGCCGACGAACTTCGTCGCGCCCAGACGCCCGGCCAACTCCGATACCGCCGGCCTCGCCGTTTCTTGCTCAAACCCGCCGGTCTTGCGCGCGCGGTTCCGCTGTTCCTCGATTGCCTGATCAAAGCCCGTCTCATCGACCGTCATGCCTAACTCGCGGCAGGCTTCACCGATGAGGTCCATCGGAAACCCATATGTATCGTAGAGCTTGAAGACATCGGTCCCGGACAACTGCGTCCTGCCGGCTGAACGGGCCTTCTCAATCATCTCGGTGAGAATCGGGAGGCCCTGATCGAGGGTGGCGATGAATCGTTCTTCTTCGCCTCGCGTGGCTTCCGCGATAGTCCCCGCCGCAGCCTTCACTTCAGAGTAAGCCTCAGCCATTTGATCGACAACTGTGGCGGTCAACTCATGCAGAAACGGCTCTCGAATGTCGAGTAACCGACCATGTCTCGCAGCCCGACGCAGGATCCGCCTGAGAACATACCCTCGACCTTCGTTTGACGGCAGTACCCCATCTGCAATTAGGAAAGTAATTGCGCGGAGATGGTCCGCGATGACGCGAAGCGACATCGTGGATGTTTTTTCTTCTCCTTCTAATTCTAGATACGCAGTCGCTACATCTTTTCCTAAAGGACCAGCCCGTTTGGCAACGGCCTCAAGCAATGGTGTAAATAAGTCGCTGTCGTAGTTACTAAACTTCCTCTGCGCGACCGCCGCCAGACGCTCCAGCCCCATACCGGTATCGATGCTGGGCTTCGGCAGCGGATTCAACTTCCCGGAGGCATCCCGATTGTACTGCATGAAGACGAGGTTCCAGATCTCGATGACCCGGTCGCCCTCGCCGTTCGGCGTATCGTCGCCCGGCACTGCCGGCCCTTGGTCGAAATGGAGTTCCGAGCAGGGTCCGCAGGGACCCGTATCGCCCATCTGCCAGAAATTGTCCTTTTCACCGCACCGGACGATGCGGGAGGGGGACACACCAATCTTCTTCCAGAGCTGATCGGCTTCATCGTCCTCGCGGAAGACCGTCACCCACATCCGGCTCTTGTCGAGCCCGACCGTCTTGGTCAGAAACTCCCAGCCGAAGAGAATGGCGTCTTCTTTGAAATAGTCGCCGAACGAGAAATTCCCCAGCATCTCGAAGAAGGTGTGATGGCGCCTGGTGTAGCCGACGTTTTCGAGATCGTTATGCTTCCCGCCGGCCCGCAGGCACTTTTGCACCGTCACGGCGCGCTTGTACGCGCGCGATTCCTCGCCAAGAAACACCCGCTTGAATTGATTCATCCCGGCATTCGTAAAAAGCAGGGTCGGATCGGCCTGGGGAATCAAGGCCGAACTCGGCACCGCCTGGTGCCCCTGTTGCTCGAAATACCGGATAAATGACTGGCGAAGTTCGCGCGCACTATTCTTCATGAGTCAAGTCCTTCATGTCCAAAGCGAGCCCGTATAGTACGCTCGATCGTCTCTTCTTCGAAACCCCACTGACGTAGGAGGCGGACTGCCTGAAGAACGCTCACTCGACGCCCCTTGCGCTGCCAGGCCTTGAGCGCCCGTCGGGCAAGGGTTTCTTCATCAATCTCACGAAGGGCCTCTTGGACGGCCTCTTCAGCGACGGCTTCCTGAATCCCCTTGGCTTGCAACTCGGCTGACAACCGTTCACGCCCCATCGGCTGTCGAGCCATCCGGCTCTCGACCCACCGCCCGGCATAGGCGCGATCATCGAGATACCGGAGATCGGACAACCGGCTGAGGGCCTGCTTCGCCTGTGCAGCCGACGCCCCTTTGCTCAGCAAAAACTGCTCAACCTGGGCCACGGTCCGATCCCAGCGAGCCAGATACCGCACGGCAAGGTGCATCCACTCTTCGTGGGATGATGGCGCCGTCCGTTTTTTCGCACCCACAGGTCTGTCGCCTATTTATGGGCCCGCTTCTCCTCACCCTTCTCCGCCTTGGCCGCAGGCTTCTCTTCTTTGGGCTCGGGCCGCTTCGCATTGCGGGCAGGCACCCCGGCCAATTCACGGAGCTTGGCTTCAACTTCCAGGGCTACGGCTGGATTATTCTTGAGAAAGTCCCGTGCTGCATCACGGCCCTGGCCGACCCGTTCCCCTTTATAGGAGTACCAGGCCCCGGACTTATCGATAATCTTCTTCTCGACCCCGATATCGACCAGTTCGCCGGTCTTGGAAATGCCTTCGGCAAACATGATGTCGAACTCCGCCTGGCGGAACGGCGGCGCCATCTTGTTCTTCACCACCTTCACCCGAACCCGGTTCCCCATCACATCCTGGCCTTCTTTCACGGATTCGATGCGGCGGATATCCAGGCGGACCGAGGAATAGAACTTCAACGCATTGCCGCCGGTGGTCGTTTCAGGATTGCCGAACATCACCCCGATCTTCATGCGGATCTGGTTGATGAAAATCAACGTCGTCTGAGACTTGGAGATGGCCGCGGTCAGCTTGCGCAACGCCTGCGACATGAGCCGGGCCTGCAAGCCCATATGCGAATCGCCCATTTCACCTTCGATTTCAGCCCGCGGCGTGAGCGCGGCAACCGAGTCCACCACGATCAGATCGATTGCTCCGCTCCGGACCAGCGTCTCGGCGATTTCCAAGGCCTGTTCACCGGTATCCGGCTGTGAGACAAGCAACTCATCCGCCTGCACACCAAGTTTTTGGGCATAGGTCAAATCCAGAGCATGTTCCGCGTCGATAAACGCCGCCACGCCACCGGTTTTCTGCACTTCGGCAATACAGTGGAGCGTCATCGTCGTCTTCCCGGACGACTCTGGACCGAAAATCTCAATGACCCGTCCGCGCGGTAAGCCCCCGACGCCAAGAGCGATATCCAACCCCAACGACCCGGTCGAGATGGCCGGAACATCGGCAGGACGTTCATCCGTCCCCAGCTTCATAATGGCGCCCTTCCCGTACTGCTTCTCGATCTGCGAGAGGGCCAACTCTAACGCGCGTTTTTTGTCGTCTTTCTCTGACATGAGTTTCTCCTACAGGATTAGAAGGAATCAGGAAGGGGGATTATACCCAAGCGGGAAAAGGAAACCTAGAGCGGAATGGTGGTCCATCGAGCGGTGACCATACGAAAAATCCCTCCATTCAACGGCCAATGATCCTGACGAGAGGGACCCACAAATGAATCCGCACGTGATGGAGAATAACTTGCTATGCTGCACATACCAAAAGCCGAGCATGCCACGCGTGGATCAATGATGAAGGTCTACGAACACAACGACCCCGACTCTCTGCGCCCCCGGACCCACCCTTGGACCGACGGTGAATCCAATCCTGCTCACAAGTATTATGATTTTCGTGCGCGGCCTGAACTCATCCGGTCGTCGATTGAGGATCTGCAGGAGTGGGGGACCTACCCTGCAACTGAAACTTTTTATCGGCTCCTTGAATGGCTCAATGGATCACAGTCGGCCCTTGAGTCCAATGACTGTGCCTTTAGCGGCGCGACCGCCAATATAAGTACAGAGTTCTCCAAGCACCTGCAGTGTTCCGGCCGCCTGATGATGCTCTACCGGGACCTATCATTGAATACATCCCCGGAACAGATACGCTGGTTGATCAACGCCACCGCTCACGCCGTGAGAGAAATCGATCCGGCATTTGAATGGGGTGCCGTCGGGGCTACTATTACCTCGGTCAGATTTTCAACCCTGCCTGGTCCCCCGGAACGGCAACGGGGACAGCAACTCATGTTGTCGTTCTGGGCGTGGGGGGAGGATGAGCCTGAGGTGATGACCAATCTCGATCGCACCTTTCGCAACATGACAGCAGTACTTCAAGAAGTATCACACAAGGTCCGTCAGACATCGTCAGATACCACCCCGGACGATTAGCCGGTCAGCCTCACTTGCCATAGCTTCGTATAGACCGACCCGGTCGGCCGCAACTCGCTCTGCATCAGGGAGACCGACTCCACCGCCAGCGCATTTAATGACAGCGGCCGCGCCAGCACCTTGCTCGAAGCCAGAGCTTCGCCGAACTCACGCGCGCCGGCTTTGATCCGGGCCAACGTCAAATGCGGGCTCAAGGGTCTGCTGTCCGGCGCGAAGCCGAAAGAATCGCAGCAGGCTTCGGCCGACGCATGCAACTCAGCCAGCCGCTTGGCCTCCGCGCCTTGCTCCCACAGTTCCGCGGCCCCGACCCACAGGACGCGGGGAGCTTGCAAAACAGGAAAGGCTCCCAGCCGTTCGAGAGGAATAGACAGCGCTCGATGATCTTGTAAGGCCGCGGCAAGCGCTTCGCGCAATGGCTCAATAGCCTGTTCGTCGGTATCGCCCAGAAACTTGATCGTGAGATGAATCGAGGCGGCTTGCACCCATGAGATGCGCACGGCCCTCGGCAACACATTGGCGAGAGATGATTTGAGATCCTGCTGAATCCGCGCAATCTGGGCTCGAACGTCCTCGGACAATTCGACAGCCAGAAAGGCACGAATCATGTCCGGCCCCGGTCGATCAGCCAGAGGCGCAGAAGATTGAGGGCGGCCTGCGACGACCGCTGCTTGATGACCGATCGGTCGCCGTGAAAGCGAAACTCTTTTGCAATGGCTTCCCCCGTCCCGCCGTCGATTCCGACATAGACCAATCCAACCGGCTTGGTTGCGGTCGCACCACCCGGCCCGGCAATGCCGGTGACACTCAGCCCGACGGATACTCCGGCCCGTTCACGGATGCCCTTGGCCATGGCCGCCGCCACTTCCCGGCTGACCGCGCCATGTTTCGCAATCAGTTCAGCCGGCACCCCCAGCATCTCAATCTTCGACTGATTACTGTAGCAAATCACTCCCCGATCGACGTAGGCAGATGATCCCGGCACCTGCGTCAGGCGATGGCCGATCAAACCGCCGGTGCAGGACTCTGCCAGTGCCACCGTCCGGCCCTGCGCAGCCAGCAATCGCCCCACCACTTCCTCCATCGTCTCCCGCCCCTCGGCAAAGAGACAGTCCTTCAATCTGGTACGGACATCCTGTGCTAGGGAGGACAACAGCTCATCCGACACCAGCCGCGCACCGCCGGACTTCGTCGTCAACGACACCAGCACACCCATCGGCGATGCCAGCAAACCCAGATCGATCGGAAGGCCTTTGGGAATCAGTCCCAACAGTTTGGCATCGACATCCGCCTCCGGAACACCCCAGGTGTGAAAGATGTGTCGAATGATCGGTTGCGGGAGGGTGTTATGAGAACGGGCGAGTTGCTCTGCCAGGAGCGGAATGACGGACTCCGTCATCATCGCTTCCATCTCGCGCGGCACGCCGGGGAGCGAGACGAGCGTCGCCCCTTTCCATTCAAGCAGAAACCCCGGCGCAGAGCCGACCGGATTCGCCAGCACGGTCGCACCGGCAGGAATCGTCGCCTGCCGCAACTGCCCTTTGTTCGGCTGCCGTCCCCATTGAGCCAGCCGTGCCGTCATCCCGTCGAGCGCCGCTTTTCGGCGGGCCAACCGCCGCCCGGTTGCCTTTGCCACCGCTTCTCTCGTGCAATCGTCTACCGTCGGCCCCAGCCCGCCGGTCAGGATGACCACCCCGGCGCGACTCACGGCAGTCTTGAGCACCTGCACCATGTCGGCCTGATCGTCGCCGACAATCGACTTAAACCGGACCTCGATCCCGAGTTTCCCCAGCGCCTCGGTAATAAAGATCGAATTGCTGTCGGACCGTCCGCCGACCAATAGTTCGGACCCGACAGCAATCGTTTCAGCAGTGACCGAGCGATGAGCGGAGCGGACAGGATTCATACGGCATGACTTTCTATTATTGGATTCCGGCAAAATCGAGGACGAAACTCTCCGCGCCGCCGGATGCGGGAAACACCGTGATGGTCGTCTTCGCCCGGGGATCGAAATCGTTGTAGTCGAACGACGCCACCACTTTCGCCTTGAAACGAGGGCGCTCCGGCCAGGCGGCACTGCGATTCGCCTGCCCGTCGAACCGCACCGTCACCGGCTTGATTGTACGACCGGCTTGATCGAACACGATGTAGCTCTCCTGGGCAAAGGCCGGCACATCCCCGAAGATCACGGTGCTGACCAACATCGTCTTCGTCTCCAGCACCTGGGCCACATCGGCCTCGCCGGGTTGCAGACCCCGAAGCGCCATATGTGTCGCCATCACGGAGAGCGCCCCCAGTTTCGTGATGAGAAATCCACTCGGATGCAGTTCATCCCGGGCACCGAACCGCACATAAAACGAATCCGGGGCCTTTCCTTGCGCTGCCGCTGCGTTCCCTGCATCGAGCGCGGCCTGCACCTGTTCGGAACTCGGTTGACTCTCGATCGCCATCGCCGGGATCGCGCAGGAGAGAGCCAATACTGTCAAACGAATGACCATCAGCATCATGGCGCCCCCCCCCATGGAATGAAGCCGTACCAGATCGTTTTTCCACTGTCAACGAACCGCGCGGCGCGTTTTCGCCCGTTGACAAAACAAAAGACGAAGTGCTAAAGAATCCGCTCTTTACATACCTGCCTTTTCAAGAAGTTATACGGAGGAGTTCCGATGTCGAGTCCCGAACAAACCGCACCAGCACAGCCACCGAAGCGACAATTCGTCAATTTCGCATTCTATAAAGTCGATCCGGCCTGGCGCCGCCTTCCGGAAGCCGAGCGCACCAAGGGAAAGCAAGAATTTCTCAAAGCCGTGGAAGAATATGCCGGCCGTGTCCTCGTCGTCGCCTACTCCGCGGTGGGCATCCGCGGCGATTGCGACATCATGCTCTGGCGCATCAGCTACGAGCTGGAACTGTTCCAGGAAATGACCACGAAGATTCTCGCGTCAGGACTGGGCCAGTACATCACGACCCCCTACTCCTACCTGGCCATGACCAAGCGTTCGATCTACGTGGACCATCATACCCATGAAGGACAGGAGAGCAAGCGCCTGACGGTCGTCCCCGGAAAGGGCAAATACATTTTCGTGTATCCGTTCCTCAAGACCCGCGAGTGGTTCCTGCTCACCAAGGCGGCCCGCCAGGGTATGATGGACGAACACATCGAAGTCGGCCACCGCTTCCCGTCGGTCAAATTGAACACCACCTACTCCTTCGGTCTCGACGACCAGGAATGGGTCGTGGCATTCGAAACCGATAAACCGGAAGACTTCCTCGATCTCGTGATGGCCTTGCGCGAAACCGAAGGGTCCCGCTACACGCTGCGCGATACGCCGATCTTTACCTGTATCCGTAAAACCGTGAAAGAGACGCTCGAAACACTCGGCGGCTAATCGCCCACACAGGTGACGTTCAAAAGGCCGTCGATCAAATGATCGACGGCCTTTCTTTTTCACCCCCTGATTCCCCGGCAAAGCAGCGCCAGAACAAGAAACCATGCCACTGGAGAAGAGATTCCACTTTGACAGCCAATTCGCGCATATGTTACCTGTACTAGGTCCTCTTTCTTCATCCAATCAGGTAGGATCATGGCTGATACCACTGCCCTCTATGCACTCAGATTCCCCGATGGATCCGTGAGCTTGTATATCGACGAGCACTACGCCCAAGATCGCGGAATCGATCCATCGAAACTGGTCCGCATCGAGATTCCGCGGGAGATGTTCATTAACGGCAGCGTTCAAGAGGTTCGCGAATACGTTGCGCTTTATCTGGAAACACACCAACAGCAAGCCGGGAACGCCTAACCTACGCACACAGGACACACCATCGCTATGCCTTCAACTATGGCCTCTCCCCTCACCGCTGAGCTGATCCAAGACGTCATCGCAAATCTGCCGATCCAGGGCCGTATCATGCTCCGGCTGCTCCTGATCCAGCATCTGGACGTGACGCACGAAGAAATCCTGTTTATGGTCTCGGACCGCCCCGATCCCCGTTGCGTCTCCGGCAAGAAGCCCATTACGACGATGACCGAAGAATCGATCTCGGCCATGATCAGCCGGCGGGACGAATATCGCCGTCGCGCCAGGCTCCGTCGCGAACGCACCGGACTGCAATGCACCGCCCTGACGGCGCTGGCCGCGACCGCCGAGAAACTGGTTAACCGAACCTCGACACTCCTGGCCGCCCGTGGCGTGTCCACTGAGGCCATTGCGAATCTCAAAATGCAAGCCCGTGTGGCCGTTCCGCGCCCTGCGCTGCGCGTGCTGGAAGAGCGGTGGGACAAGAACGATATCTCGGCAGAGGAATATCAGACCTATCAGCTGGCCATTGAACTGCAACTGCACATTCGAATGGCCGAACGTTTTAAAACCAGACTCGCCCTGGCGGAGCGCGAGCGGCAGACCTCCGACCAGACCACCTTGCAGGATCATGAGATCGGCCATATCTGGGGAATTCCCGCCGGCACATTGGCCGCCCGGAAAGTAAAATTCCTGTCCCAATATCTCATGGCGCTCCAAGCGGCGTTGACCGGCACACCGGCCAACCCGAACAGTATTCCTCCGCTGGATCTCTGGAAGGATACGTTGGCGACCCTCTCCCGCACTCCGATCCAACGTTCCATCGCCACCTACGATGGCCTGGAACAGACAGAGTCCGCCCTGATCGAAAAGCTCTCGGCCTATGTCGTCGGCGCGGTGCCTGAACCGATCGAAGTCAAGTTCTGGAATTCGCTGGTCTACGGAGCGAGCTCCAATGCGATGCACAGCGAAAATACCCGGACATTATTCGGATTGCAGCGGCTCATCTCGATTCAACAGGACACCGACACCAGCCCTGAAGCACTCGACGAAGAACTGCTGAAACGGACCGCCCCGCGCCCGAAACCTGAAACCGCCGCACTGGACGATTCATCGGAACCGAAGATCGAGATCACCGATCTCCAGAAACAGATTTTGCATAACTTTATCGGAGAAGACGTCAGCGGCAAAGCCTCGGACAAGTGGTAGCGACAGGCGATCTTGCGAATTGCGTTCGCTCAGGTATAATCAGATTCAACCATGCCGAAACAATCTGTCAGACGCCTCAGTTTCTTCATGCTGATCGCCGTGCTGCTGCCGGCAACCATTTCTGTCGGCACCATCACCTCGCCTCCGGTGACGGCGGCGGCAGGCCTGCTTGAAATCGCCGAGTTACTGGCACACCCGGAGCAATACGATCATCAAGACGTCGTCGTGAGCGGGGCCGTAACCAACGTGCAGCTGGCCACCAACCGCCAGGGGCAACCGGCCTACGGGTTTCTCCTGAAAGACCAGGCCGGGACGCTCAAAGTGATCAGCCTGGGCCAGGCCGACATTCATGAAGGCGACCAAGTCATTGTCGAAGGCGTGTTCAGTCGTCTGCGCCAAGTCGGCCGCTCAATCGTGTACAATGAAATCAAGGCCCTGTCGGTGAAGCCGCTCAACCGCTTGAATCCCGACCTCGTCGGATAGTTGATCCGCACCCCAGCGCAGAGATTCATACCGGTCCACAATCGATGTTACAAAAACCACCTGCCCAGACCTCAGCCTCATGGCGGAACTCACACCGGACCGAGTCCAGCAGGTTCCATCTACTGGCGATTGCCGCAGGTCTGCTGGGACTGATGAGCCTCGCCGGTTGTGCAACGGCGGCAACCGTCGGCGAATACCCGAATCAGCAAAAAGTCATCGGCAAGTCGAAATCCGAGGTGCTAGCCTGCGCGGGCAAACCGGTGAATGAGCAGACCCGCAACGACGTCGTCCTCCTCCAATACTACCGGGAGGCGCCGGTGCTCGAAGAATCCCAGCCGGTCGGAAAGAGCAGTATATCGACGATCCGGCACGGCTGCTGGGCCACGGTAGTTCTGACAGACGATCGCGTCACCGACGTACGTTATCGGTTCGCCCCCCCGAGCATGGACGCCTCCAACGACTGTGAAGCCATCTTTGACTCCTGCGCACAGTAGATCCGTCGCCCGATCCGCGTACTTTTCGGTTTCCATCTAGTCGCATGCCGTGAATCATGGTACTCCTACCGACCATGGCACTCCGGCAACACATCCCGATATGGTTGATCCTCTGGCTCCTCGCCTGGGCGATCCCCACCGATGCCCTGGCGCTGGAAAAATACGGCCGTCCATTGCCGTCGATGGATGATCCCGACGACGCGGACCGCGGGTCCGAAGAAAGTCTCTTCGCCGGCTATCTCCTGACCGGGGCCTTTGTGAAAAACCCCTCCTTTGCTGCCAGACCGGACAACAGCGGCCTCGTCGGGCTGCGGCACATGATCCACCTGGAAACCGACCTCTACAAACAATATCTGACCTTCTATACCGACCAAAATTTCTTTTCCGACCGGACCAACGGCTGGATCAGACTCAGCGAGTGGGACGGCACCTACGCCTTTACCGGCGTCGTGGATCATTTCGGCTGGCGCCTCCAATATGAACGGGATGCGCCGATCGACCGCAGCGGCACCAAGCAAGTCTATGCCGATGGCCTGATCACCGCCAAGCTGCAGTCGGCTCAGGATATGGCCTGGTGGCGGAAACTCTTTCCCAACCAAAGCCTGACGATGTACGGCGGAGCCGGCTGGCTCTTTCATAACAGTAACTATTTTGCGCGGCCCGACAACACCGGGCGCGCGCTGTTCCGCTACGTCGCCCACGCCGACCTCGATCTCTACAAGAACAAAGTCGTGCTCTATGGAGACGTGAACTTCTTTACCGACCGGGAGGGCAGCAATCAAGCCAGACCGACGGAGATGGATTGGATCGTAGGACTTGCGCTGCGCTGGCACGATACGGAACTCGCGGTCTACCATGAGCAGGACCAGCCGCTGGACAAGCCCGGTCTGGTCCAGAAATACCTGGCCGTACAACTGCGTTTTTCGTTCGATGTCTCGAAAGGAGACTTAGGATTGGGCCGGACGAAATCCGTTGCCGGCCTTCACTGAGGCAGTTTCAATATCCACGTCATCAGCCGGTCCGACCACCGGTCCGGAAGCAGTTTGATCATCAGCGCACGGACCTTCGCATCTCTTCCCACAAGATACCGGGTCTTCGGACGGGAGGCCGTCAAGGCATGGACGACGGCATCCGAGACGGCATCGGGGGGAATCGCCCGCGCCGCCACCTCAGCCACGCGCGCCCTGACGCCGGCAATTACCCCCGCATAGAGGGCCTTCAATTCTTCCGACGTGACCGTCTCTAGTTCTTCGGCCTTCGCACCGGACTTCGTCCAGATCGGCGTCGCAATCGCGCCCGGCTCCACAATGGAGACCTGAATCCCCCACTGCTGCACTTCAAGGCGCAAGGCATCCGTCAACGCTTCCAATGCAAACTTCGATGCCGAGTACGGCCCCATCACCGGCATCGCGGCGCGGCCGGCAATCGATCCCATGTTGACGATACGCCCGCGCCCCTGACGAAGCAACGGAAGAAACGCCTGGGTCACGGCGACCTGCCCGATCACATTCACCTCAAACTGCCGGCGCAGATCGGCAATCGGCACGGCCTCCAGCGGACCGACCACCGCAATGCCCGCGTTGTTCACTAATCCGGCCAACCCTCGTGGCCCGACCTGCTCGGCAATCTGCCGCCGCGCCTGTTCGATCGAGCCCGCATCGGTGACATCCAGCAAAATAGGCTGGAGTCGAACCGATCCCTGCGCCTTCAGAGCTTCACCATCCTCGATCCGGCGGACCCCGGCGAATACCGTAAAGCCGAGCCGGTCGAGATGCCATGCGCAAGCTGCGCCGATGCCCGTCGACGCGCCGGTGATCACCACTGCCTTGCCATTGCCATTCAACATTCCGCGGCCCCTTTAGTGAGCGACGCCGACCATAGCAGTTTTGCAAGACAGGGTCATCTCTTGCGTCCCACGGATTCCAGCTCTCAGTGATCCGTCACCGGCTATCAGCTCTCAGCCACCTATTCGGTCTCAGCACTCGTCCATGGTGGATCACTCTAGATTCAAGGGGAATTATATTAGGTTCCATCCACCCTGCCTTACGCGCCGACCGTCATATCAGGTTGCCCGCGCAACAAAATCGCAAACGCCTTACCAGTATTGGTGTTTGTTCACTGCCGTGGCGATCGTGCAAGCCCGGCATCTACATGGCCCGCACATTGCACAGAGTGCATAGCATCACTCCAGAAAAAAGGAGAACGCCATGGACTTCGGACTCATCTTACTCGCCACCAACACTCTCATGGCCATCTTCATCTTCTTTGTTCTGAACTTGATCTGGAAGCAATAGAGGAATCAGAACATGCCGAGAGAACCGTTGGGGGAAATCAACCACCCATGAACAAGATACCGGACCATGATGGCGCGAGGTGGAGCCGACCAGCGGGCACCCGGCTAACACAGCCAAAGGAAGGAGGAAGGGCAACATGACATACGAAACAATCCTGGTCGTCGACGACAGTCCCGACATTCGAGAAATAACTCGTATGACGCTCAGTCGTCAAGGCTATGAAGTTTGGCTGGCTCCGGACGGCAACAGTGCCATCCAGTTGATGAGCCAACCGGTACTGGCCAGCGCCGTCAGCACCGTGATCTGCGACCTGGCCATGCCCAATGGCAACGGAATGGACCTCATCGCCTACCTCCAGAGACATCATCCGGCCATCCCCATCATTGTGTGTAGCGGCGCCGACGACAAAGAATTCCTTGAAGGAATTATCCAGCAAGGAGTGGGCGACTGGATGCGGAAACCCGTATCGCGGGACGTTCTTGTGCAAAAAGTCAGAACCGCCGTCCATCTCTTCACGCTCAGGACACGGCAGGACTCTGAGGACGGACCTTCACAGGCTTCAGTCGCAAATCCAAGAACGGCCTCTCCCTCAGAGATTGAGCCATTACAGGAATAGCGGGAGAAGACCACCGACCGGTGAGACGGAAGGTCGCCCAGGCCTCTCTCGCGCAACAGACGTAAGAGGCACACAGTCTATCGCGTCCAATTCAACAGCCTGCTGAGGCCGATGCAGAGTCGCACGCCTGTGCAGAATATTGAAACCCTCTCCATATCCAGCCGGCCACCATCCTTCGTTTGCGATCAACTCCCAGGCCCTACGAACCGCGCCGCCGATCATAAACGGATCAAAGCCTTTCGGCTCTGCAACACCAAGCTGCAGCAAACCTTCTAGTGCCGTTGGCACTGAATCGAAAGTGATTCAGCCTGAATTATTTTAGGTTCATTGATGCAAGGCTCATCAGTGCAGTAGCAAACCTCTGAGTGAATCCTTGCGCTCGACTCGCTCGCCAATCGAGCAATCTACTCCTGTTCAGACAGACGCGACACTCCAGCATGAATGGTCCACCCCTTGCACAATGGCTCAGTCATCGACTGATGCGACTGAAAGAGAAAGAAGCCGAGCAGCCATGAGGGGATAGAAAGGAGCACATCATGGATTTCACACTCCTCCTCCTACTTTCCAACATATTCATGGCCTGCTTCATCTACCTGATCGTGCGGCTGATTTGGCAGGAGTAGTGCGCTCAGATCGGGACAGCCTAAACGCTGCATGCAAGAACGCACCGCAAGAACCGAGGGAAGGCATCAGAAAAAGATGACACCGTTTGAATCAACCCCTCGCCTCAGCATGGAGCCGACCAGCGTCATCCGACTCATACGCGGAGTCGAATCACTCCCGCAGTCCGGATCCAACCCACTCCTGGCTGCAGCCGTCGCCCCCACGCCGAGGACACAGGAGCCGCCTCTTCGCTTCATACCCGGAGGGACGGCTCCTTCAAATCAGACTAAGGCAAGACAGAGACGTCGCAGGAAGGAAAGAGGAATGGACGGACATCAGGATGCACCTGCGAAGGGTCGAGACCCTGGAGCAGAGATCCGGAACGGTGATCTGAGTGGAGCAGAATGGAACCACCGTCATCTTGGAGCAGGCGAAGCGACGAGACGTGCCAGGCGGTCCCGGTTACGGAACGAAGGAGGCTGGTCGACTCCCCTTCATCTTCCGTGATGGGCCTTGATGAAACAGAGATCACGACGGGCAAAGAGACAAAGTCCAGAACCTTGGCAGGCAGCACATCACGCCGATCCAGCTGGAGGCAGCCGGTCAGCAAAGAGAAACCGAGCAGGATCAAGATCGATCGATGAAGAGACTGAAGGCAAACGCGCTTAAGAATAGACATTACTTCCATATCGGAAGTCCGATAGAGATCTGAAGCCGGATGAAAAGGGTCAGGATTGTCCTGATACCGCAGTGCGGGGGAACACGTTGAGACTCAGTCCTGTGAGAATATTCCTGGTCAGGGCTCATCGGCCCTATCCCAAGGGGTTATTGCGCAAAATGTGTGGGAAGCCTAGCTAGAAGGCACCAGCAACCGAACGGTACGAAAGTCCTCGGTCGGTTTGGTCGAATGCGACAGAAGGAGATGCCACGGATGGCGCTTCAAATTCGCAGGGCACATCGATTCCTTCCTCCTTCCCAAGATCACATCGCACTCCGTGCATCCGACCGCACAAACAGGGAAAAGGTTCTTGGAACCTTTTCCATATCACTGGTCGCTGGGGGGCTCGTTCTATGTTTATGCCAGCTTATCTCGGCCTCCAACGCCGAAAGTGCGGAAAAGTGGCTTATCTATACACAAGGTATTACCTTGCCAGGTGGACAACATCTTCTGGGATATTCCTACTACGGATACTTTGAAGTTCCAGGTGATCAAGTAGGTTCGCTCGACATTCTAGGCAGGACGAATGACATCTGGGATAAGATCAATAAGCCGACCTCAGCAATCGAAAGAAACAAGAAGCCCACCATCACCCGAAACGATAATGCGTACATGGTGGCCTTCTTTGATCCAAGCCTGGACAAGCCTCTAATCTGCACAAAAACTGAGGCCGCCTTCAAACAATCCGATGCACCCGTCGTTCCCCCAGAAACCACGGTCGCTGTCAAAACAATCGTAGCTGGTGCAACTGCGGCGGCTAAAGCCTTCCCCTGCGACCTTGAAACAAGGGACAAAGGCAATACCAAGATTACATTCACGGTCGAGAAGCAGCTCACCGATACGACTAAAGGAGAGCTGCTGAAAGGAACCGTCCTCGTTCACGAACTCTATCGGTTCCGCATCATCTCTGGGCCCGTGTTTTCTTCACTCATCACAAAGAACCGCACATTCAGCACCATTACAAATGCAGCAGGACAGCAAGTAATCTCCTCGTCCAGAGCGAATGACTCCCCCGCAAACTTTCCTGTCTTCTTGAAAACCTACTGGGCTCGTGATGGACGAGATATCCTGGTTGACCCTACGCATTGGTACAGCCCTGAGCGGTTCAACCCCATCATTGGGATCAATCTCGTCAATAACCCATTGAAGAACTTTTACGTCGGCCTGAGCTACGAACCGATTCTTGGAGTGGATATCGTGGCTGGTGCACATTTCGCAAAGATAGATCAACTCGCTGGAGGCTTCTCCGATGGCCAAGTGGTGCCAGCCGGGACGCAACCACCCACCACGAGCAAGTTTCTCACAGGTGGGTTTGTCGGCGTCACAGCTGATGTGGGAGTCATCGGCTCGTGGCTGGGATCTCAGATCACAAAAACGATTAAGGAAGGGTTTCGCTAGGACCAGCGACAAATGTGTCTGACACCTCTCACAGTTCAGATGGGCTTGAGGACGGCATGAAGAGACTACCAAAGTTGTTGACCACACTTTCTCTCGCAATTCAGCTTGTCTATGCGTCAGTCGTCTTCTCTCAACCGGCTATTTTGATCGCCCCTGAGCTGAAGCCCGTCCCTCGCACCGGGCCACTGCCCCCAATTCCGTTGCCCCCAAAGCCTAAGGTTCTTCCAAACCCTTTTCCTTTTTCCACCGATCATAAGGAAATCCGAAGAGCTCCTTTTTACATTCCACCAAACGAAGGGTTTGCCGTCAGTTTTTGTGACGACTACTATTGCGTCCTCAGCGCCAGGTCCTTCAAGCAACTAGAGGCCGGATGGTGCTGGAACGCCGCGGCACAGAGTGTCATGCGCTACCATGGCTACTATTTTTCTCAGTGCACCATTGCCAACACCACCTACCCCCCGCCCTCCTCTTTCACCTCCCCACAGCCTTGTTGCTTGCAAGACGGTAGACCAGATCCTGCTACCAACTGTAGGTTGATAGGAAGCCCTGGCGGCCTTCCACAAGATGTTTTCAATGCATTCGGATTCGATTATTGGCCTGCTATTGGTCAGCTTGCTACCCCAAGCTGGAGCTATGCAGTGGGCGAGATTTTGAATTATCGGCCTTTTATCGCCTGGCTTGATCCACGCATCAGCGGTCTTTGGGCCCATACTTATGTCGTGCATGGCTTTAACAAACTGAATAATGCGATGGAGCTTAGGCTCAGCGATCCTCAGCAGGGCCCTTCAGTCATTAATCCGCAGAACCCTCCGTGGGCGGAAGATTGGTTTCAACCTTGGGACAACATACTTAGATCGCATAGTAGTGGGCAACTATTGCCAGTTGGCTTGGGCGACACGAATAATGAGCACAAGGGGGATATCGCCGGGATCGAACCACAGTGAGTTGACAGCAACTACGCATATGCGGAGTTCTATGCTCGACAATCCAGCTATTCAAGGAGTGAAGTTCGTGGGTTTCGGCCTAGTCCTGCTGCTTGTCCTATCGCCTGTCCCTGGGCAGGCCGCAAGCAGTGAGCCCAAGGGAACGGAAACAATGCCTGTGGGCACTCGCACGTTCCACGATCCCCAAACGGCTGCGAACCTTGGCCTGAAGGATTTACAGAAAATTGGGTTGTCGCCAGACCA
This sequence comes from Nitrospira sp., assembly GCA_013140455.1. Lineage (GTDB taxonomy): Bacteria > Nitrospirota > Nitrospiria > Nitrospirales > Nitrospiraceae > Nitrospira_D. The sequence continues at coordinate 27,402 of JABFSU010000136.1, forward strand.
GGCTCACGAAGCCTATGCCACGGCTTTGGGGTTTTCTTCAGCTGCCGAAACGCTGAAGGCTCAGTTGGGAATCGGGCTTCGAACGTATGACGTCGTTCCAAGTTCCCTCCAGAGATTCCATAAAGAAGACGATCCGGTCACCCTGCTACTTGATCTGCACGAGATTGTATTTCCTGTCTTGGTCCAGGGAGAGCCACGATCATCGCTCACGATTGCCGAATTAGAGCGGGGGAAAGGATGGAGGGTTCTGAAGAAGGGACGAACCGCACTCATCCGACTGATCGAGGAATACAGAACATCCGCTGACGATAATTTGGTTGTCATTTCATCGCTTGGTCTCCAGTTTCTGGGTAAACGCAGCCCTACAGACCAAGAGGAACTCGTACTAGTTCCGCTCTTTGATAGCACGGCATTGGAGGTTCAAGCCGGCCAGCCGGTATTTGCCCGAGAGCTCTTTGTTCAAATTAATAAACAAATACAGATTCCGGATCAGGATGACGGTGCACAAAAGATTCGGCCATCAATCGCGCGGTAAACTCACTAACCAGGAGGGATAGAATGCTGAGGTTTAGTCGGGCATTGACAGGCAGAGACATGATCTTGTTCATGGGAATTTTCCTGTTGATAGGGCTACAGGGTTGCGATTTTCATATTTACCATCACGGACGCCTTGACAAAATGGTTGGGGACGGTCGCACTACGGTACCGGCTGGGCCTGATGACTGTGGCGCTAAGGGATGCGACCCAGCAGGTTACACCGGTTCCCCGCAAGACTTTGTGGGAATCGGCGGACCCAGTCCAGTTGGAACCGGCTATACCTGTAACGCCGGAAGTGTCAAGTGCGGCAACAACAACCCGGGATGTTCACTGCGCTACCCAAACAAGGTATGCACGTCCACATTTACATATCCCAGCAGTGGCACTAGTGGGCCTTGTGCGTGTCAATGTCTCAATCCGCCGCCGCCACCGGCGCCTTGAAACATTCCTGTCTTGCAGAACGGTCGCTAGCAGAAGGCGTGGTGTGATCGACCACACCACGCCGGTCCATCTGGGCAGTGGAGATATTTTCAACCGCCCCCTACTTGATGGAGAAGCCTGGCAGGTCCCTTTGGTGAACTCGGAGCGTGTACTGGGTTACGCATGTTGAGTCAACCTACATAACTCGAAGGTGAACCATGAAGAGAATAGGCTTGAAAGATGGGAGCCGACACCTGCACATGCATGACGTGGCCCCCTTTCTCGCGAGCCTCGTCATATTCCCTTTTTACTTTCTCACTCTCGGCCACGCTCAAATCTCCCCGCCCATCACATCCTCTGGTCTGAACACGGTCGTGACAACGAACGGCAATGTTCACAGTATCACTGGCGGCACACGGCCTGGCAACGGAACAAACCTCTTTCACAGTTTCGGTGAATTTGGCGTCCCGACAAATAGCATCGCCAGCTTTCTGAATGAGACGGCGCTCCCAACAAACAACATTCTCGGTCGCGTGACCGGCGGTAATCCCTCGAACATCTTCGGCACCGTGCAAACCACCGGCTTCGATAATGCAAATCTGTTTCTCATGAATCCAGCCGGCATCATATTTGGGCCCAATGCCACATTGAATATCGGCGGGTCCGTCACCTTCACCACCACCACCGCGGATTACATCAGGCTCGCAACTGACAATGTGCGTTTCAACGCGATTCCCAACGCAGCAGCCGACGCCCTCCTAAACACGGCTCCGGTCGCCGCCTTCGGGTTTCTCGGATCGAATCCAGGGACCATTACCGTCCAGGGTAGCCAGCTTTCAGTCTCAGAAGGTCAAGGCATCTCGCTCGTTGGGGGAAACATTACGGTTCAGGCAGGCACGTTGGATGATGGAACGGTCCAGCCGACTCGGCTCTCAGCTCCCGGCGGTCAGATCAATCTCGCCAGTGTCGCATCGCCTGGCGAGATTGCCGCCGATAGTTTCCTGCCATCACCAGGCACGACGATGGGACATATCAACCTTTCCCAAGGATCATTACTGGATGTCTCAGCAGATGCCGCTGGGGCGGTCCGGATACGAGGCGGTCAGTTTGTGATGGATCAAGCCACGATTTCCACCGACACGGCCAATGTAAATGGCACGCCGGTTGCGATCGACATTAATGTCACCGGTGATATGTCCATCTCGAACGATGGAGCGCCTGCGCTCACTGCAAAATCTTCTGGTTCAGGTGACGCCGGAGAGATTCGCATTGTGTCCGCCAACTTGACGGTGACATCAACGGCTCTAGACTCAACGCTCGCCCTGATCGATACCCATACCTCAGGGATGGGCCGAGCGGGGAAGGTCAGTATCACAACCGGCAATCTCGAAGCAGGCAGCGGCGTTTGGTTCATCGATAGCGGAACATCGGCAGCGGGGCATGGCAACGATGTCATAATCGATGCAACCAGCGCGCACTTTAACGACGTGAATATCAGCACCGGGGATTTCCGCGCGCACAACCAGGATATCTTTGATGCGACAGGCTTTGCCGGAAATATTCGGCTAACGGCGGACTCTCTTAACTTGGTAACGACAGTTCTATCTACAGATTCCTTCCTGGGGCGAGGAGGAGAAAGTACACTGACAGCCAGAACCATTGAGATGACGAATGGTTTGATCGGATCTCTTTCCCTCGGCGGCAGCGGAGCTGTCACCATTGCAGCCGATAGCATACGGATGACCCGAGCACAAATTGAGACAGAGACCGCATTCGAACCCGGGCGCGCCATTACTCTTACCGGGAAGGTAATCGAACTCAGAGACGGAACCTCTATACGGAACCAGACCTCTGGCAATGCGGATGCCGGCAATATCCTTGTGGCAGCCACAGACCGTCTTACCCTCTCCGACCAGCCCACCACGAGCAGACCCACGGGGCTCTACACCAACTCGTTAGGCGTCGAAGGCGAACCTCTGGATACGCTCGGGGGAAAATCAGGCTCAATCACGATTACCACCCCTCTGCTTGAAATGAGTGGGGGGGCACGGATCAACACCACCACGGAAACGAGCGGACGGGGTGGCGATGTCACGATCGTCGCGACCGACCTTCTCTCCATTTCAGGAGAACGGCGCCTCCCGATCGCCGAAGACGAACTATCCCTTGGTGCCACGAATCCTGGTGGAATATTCACCCGCACTGTCGGCAACCAGTACTGTTCAGGGCCTTGCGGCAACGCTGGACATATCTCAATCACCACCGGTTCCATGAACTTGAACAGCGGTGCAGCAATCGATAGTGGAACTAGCAGCACCGGACAAGGTGGCGCGATTGGAATTAACGCAACGAACGCCATCACTCTATCTGGCACGCTAGCTGACGGCACACCAGGTGGCATCTTCAGTCGCGCAGTTGGAACCTCCCAGGATTCGGGCTCAGGTGGCAACATCGCTCTCACTGCCGGTCAATCAGTGAGCATCTCAGACGGCGCGTCGGTTTCCGCGAGCAGCACCGGCCCCGGCAACGCAGGGAACATTGCGATCAATGCCGGCCAACAATTTGAAATGCGCAACAGCTCTGTGAAGACGGAAGCGGCGCAGGCGAGCGGCGGGAATATCGACATTCAGGCCATCGACCGTATCCGACTGGTGAATAGCTCCATCAGCACGTCCGTCCTCGGCGGCGCGGGCAGCGGTGGAAATATTACCATCGATCCCAATGTCGTCATCTTGCAGAACAGCCAGGTGATCGCGCAGGCCTTCCAGGGTTCCGGAGGGAACATTTCCATCACGACTCCCCTCTTCCTGGCCGATGCAAGCAGCCTGGTCGATGCCTCGTCGCAGTTCGGCTTGAACGGCACGGTGAATATCCAGAGTCCGACCTCGAACCTGGCAGGCACGGTCTCCTCACTCCCCTCTTCGCTTCGCCAGGTGCAGTCCCTCCAGACCGGCCGTTGCGCCGCATTGGCCGATAGCCGATCCAGCAGCCTGATCGTCGCCGGGCGCGATAATCTTCCGGCGGAACCGGGCGGCTGGTCGCCCAGTCCCTTCGCGCTCATGGGCGAAGAGACCGATTCGCTTGCCATCGCGTCACCGCCGGTCGCCACCATGACCGCATCAGCCGATGCCCCGGTTTCGTTGCGCCGGTTGACCCCCGCAGGCTTTCTGACACAGCGCTTTGCGGAGAATGGATTGACTGGATGCCGAGCGTAAGGTCGAGGCTTGGATGAGGAATCACAGATCGTTTGCGCGGCCGAGCGCAGGCATCGCTCTTCGTGCGGGGTTCGTCATGCTGCTCACGCTGACCCCTTCAGCTCTCCTGGCTCAGGCCCTTCCGCCGGTCTTCGATCCGACCGGCCGATCCGGTGAACCACCCGGTCCGCTCAAGAAGGAGTTCAGGCCGCCGGCTCCCCCGCCAAGCATGGTCCTGCCGCCGGTGCCACAGGCGCCGGATAGCGACCTGCAGCGGCAATTGGGACAGATCCGCGTTTTCGTGCACGACATCCATGTGACGGGCAACACCGTCTTTACGGAGGCGGAGATCGACCAGGTCACGAAGCCGTTCAAGGGCCGCACCCTCACGACGGATGACCTGGAGCGGCTGCGGCTGGCGCTGACCCTGCTCTACGTCAATCGAGGCTACATCACGTCGGGCGCGATTATTCCCGATCAGGACGTGACGCTCGGCGTCATCACCTATCACATCGTCGAAGGCACGGTCGCGCGGATCGATGTGGAAGGGACCGACTGGTTCCGTGACGGCTATCTGCGCGACCGGGTGGCGCTGGGCGTCAAAACGCCCTTTGCCATCACGCCGCTACAGGAACGGCTGCAACTGCTCCAGCAGGACCAGCGCCTTGAGCGCATCAACGCGGAACTCCGCCCCGGCGATCGCCGCGGGGAGAGCGTGCTGAATCTGCGGGTGAAGGAAGCCTCTCCGTGGAAAGCCTGGCTGGATTTCAATAACCATCAGACACCGGTCGTGGGCGCCGAACGGGGGCTGGCGACGATCGCACACCAAAATGTCACCGGCCACGGCGATGCCTTCAGCTTCACCTATGGCCGGTCGCGCGGCGTGAATCCGATCATCGACACTTCCTACACGATTCCGGTGAATCGGTACGATACCACTCTGTCGGCCTACTACCGGCGTAACGATTTCCTCGTGGTCGATGAGAGCTTCCGCTTTCTCGACTTGAAGGCCGACGCTGAGATCTTCGGCATCACACTCCGCCAGCCGCTCTACAAAACGCTCACCGATGAGTTTGCCGTCGCGATCACCGGGGAACGGCTCTATAACAAGGTGACTTCCGCGTTCGACCAGGCCGGGCTCCCTTCACTGTTCATCCCCGGCTCATCGGACACCGGCGTCAACACGGTCAGCGCGCTCCGCTTCATTCAAGAATATGTTCATCGCACGTCGAACTCGGTCATCGCTGTCCGTTCCCGCTTCTCCGTCGGGCTCGACGTGCTCGGCGCGACCAATAACTCCGGCCCGCTGCCGGACACCCAGTTCTTCTCCTGGTTGGGTCAAGTGCAGGGGTTGCAGCGACTCGACGACTGGGGGGGCGTGCAGCTGCTGGGACAGATGAGCCTCCAGCTCGCGAACGACCGCCTCTTCCCGCTGGAACAGGTGCCGGTCGGCGGACGCTTCAGTGTCCGTGGCTATCGCGAGAACACGCTCATTCGCGACAACGCGTTTCTCGCCTCCATTGAGTCCCGCATCCCGCTGCTCACGTTTCCCTCCGGCGAGCCCCGCCTCCAATTCGCGCAATTCGCCGATGTGGGCCGCGCCTGGAATGCCAAAGGCGGCACACCCGATCCGCAGACGCTGGCGAGCGTCGGATTGGGCATACGGTGGAGTCTTCTCCCTCAGGAGCGCGCACGGTTTGAACTCTACTGGGGACAACCGCTCAATCACGTTCCGCATCCGCCCGGCAACCTGCAGGATCACGGCATCCATCTGCAGTTTGTCATGCAAGTCTTATAAGGACGAGGCCGATGAGCCCTAGACGCATCCTCCTCCGCCGCACTGCATCAGGGGCCGGCTCTCGGCGCGCCGCCGGATGGATCCGCCGCTGGATCGGCCTGACACTCTTCGCACTCTCGCTCACGACCGGGGTGCAGGGGGCAACCACCCCGGATAGTCTCGACACCCTGCTGGCGCAGGGCACCGACGCCTTTCGCCGCGGCGCGTTTGAACAAGCCCTCGCCACCTGGAAAGAAGCCGCCAGGCTTGCCGGCGAACGCGGCGCGACCCGCGAACACATCCAGGCCCTCCTCGGCACCGCACAAGCGGCGCAGGCCCTCGGTCAGTCCAAGCAGGCCCTGCTCCAGCTTGATCTTGCGCTGGTGCTCTCACACAACAGCGGCGATCCGCAGACCACAGCGGGCGTGCTGGCCCAACTCGGTCGCACGTATCTCGCGGTCGGTCACCTCGATGAAGCCGAGGAACGCCTGACCGACGCGTTGACGCTCGCCCGTCGAGACGCCTCACCTGCACTCACGGCCGCCATCTTGAACGATCTGGGCATTCTCCACGCCCTCAGACACGAGGACGCCGAGGCGCTGGCTTCATTTCATGACAGTACGACGATTGCGCAGGACGCCGGGCTTCCCATGGTCGCGATTACCGCAAGAATCAATGCCGCGCGCGCGGCGTTGCGGCTCGGCCAGCCACAGGACAGCCGGCTCTGGCTCGATCAATCACTCGACCAGGCCCGTGAACTGTCCCCGTCTTACAACAAGGCCGTTGGCTTGATTAATATCGGGCTGGGCTACGGGCACCTGCGGCCGCTCCTGCCTGCCATCGGCGATGCGCTGCTCATACGAGCCGCCGGCGTGTTGCAAGAAGCGGTAGCCCTCTCGGAACGATTGGGAGATGCGCGCACCTCGTCCTATGCGCTGGGCTATCTCGGGCATCTCTACGAAACAGAACGGCGCACCGAGGAAGCGCTGCAGTTGTCCCGGCGCGCGGTATTCTCCGCACAATCCGCGGGCGTACCGGAAGCCCTTTACCGCTGGCAGTGGCAGGTGGGCCGGCTGCTGGCGTCGAGCGGCCACCTCGACGACGCCATCACCTCCTACCGGCAGGCCGCCGCCACCTTGCTGCCCATCAGACCGGAAGTGGCCCGCGCCTCCTATGAGGCGTCGACTCCGGACCAGGAGTCTGTGCGCCCCTTGTTTTTCGAACTGGCCGACCTCCTGCTCCAACGCGCCGGGTTGACGGATGACGCCCCCACCGCACAGGCCTATCTCCTGACGGCGCGCGACGCGATCGAAGCCTTCAAAGCGGCTGAATTGCGGGAATACTTCAAGGACGAATGCGTCGATGCCCTGCAGGCCCGCATCACCAAGCCCGACCAGCTCTCCCCGACCACGGCGGTGATCTATCCCATCATGTTCGCAGACCGATTGGACATGCTCGTCAGCCTCCCGACCGGGATGACAAGAATCACTGTGCCGATTCCTGCCGTAACATTGGCGCAGGAAGTCCGTGCGTTCCGCCGCACGGTCGAGAAACGGACGACCAGGGAATACCTCACCCATGCCCAACAGCTCTACGACTGGCTGGTTCGACCGATCGAGGCAGACCTGACCCGCTTGCACATCAATACGCTCGTGTTTGTCCCAGACGGAGCGCTTCGCACCATTCCCCTGGCAGCCTTACATGATGGAACCGGCTTCCTCATTCAGAAATTTGCCGTGGCGCTGACCCCCGGGCTCAATCTCACGGATCCCCACCCGATTAACCGCGAGACCGTCCGGTTTCTGTCCACCGGACTGACACAGGCCGTCCAGGGATTTCCGGCGCTTCCGTACGTGGCCGAAGAAATGGGGGCAATCCACGATCTCTATCGCGGCGATCAACTGCTCAACAGCGAGTTTCAGACAGCCCGACTGGAGCAGGAATTGCTGGACGGTCAGTTCGGCGTGTTGCACATTGCCACGCACGGAAAGTTTTCGACGGATGCGAACGAGAGTTTTCTGGTGACGTTCGACGGAAAACTCACCGTGAATCAGCTGGACCGGCTGATCGGCCTGTACCGGCTCCGGCAGGAACCGCTCGAACTGCTCACCCTCAGCGCCTGCCAGACCGGCGTCGGCGATGATCGCGCCGCCCTCGGCCTCGCGGGAATCGCCATCAAAGCCGGCGCGAGAAGCGCGATCGCCACGCTGTGGTTCATCAATGATGAAGCTTCTGCCGCGCTGATTTCAGAATTCTATCGGCAGCTCCGGAATCCCTCGATTTCCAAAGCGGTCGCATTGCAACAGGCTCAGGCGAAGCTGTTGGCTGATCGGGTCTATGAGCATCCTGCTTACTGGTCACCCTTCTTGTTGCTCAATAACTGGCTATAAAGGATCTCGACCCTATGCTAGAGTACGATTCATGCATGGATATTCACCAAAAAGCCTCAGCAAGAGGGGGTGCACGGTGAAACCCACGTTGTTGTTTTACATCATCTGTACAATGCCCCTGGGCTTGACACTGGTGGAACCGACGCAGGCCACGGCAGGATCCGGGCCGTCCGACGCCCCTCACGTCGCCTCCCCTGATGATCTGTCGCTGCCGATCTATACCCCGCCCAGGAGATTTTCGCCTCGAGCGCGGGTCGGCGGGGAAATGCGTGGGACCGGCGGTAGCGACCCTGAAATTCAAGCCCTCGTCCCCGATCATGTCGGCCTGACGATCAATCAAACGCCGGTGCTGAATTGGTTTCTTTCCAAACCCACGGCCTATACCGTTCGTTTCACGCTGATCGATAATCGCTCGATCAAGCCGGTGCATGAAGCCCCCATCCCTTCTCCGACGAAGGCAGGAATTCAGACGATTAATCTGAAGGAGATGGGACTGACGCTCGAACCGGACGTGCAGTATCGCTGGTACGTCTCTGTGATTCGTAACCCTGACTCGCCGTCGCAGGATATCGTGGCGGGGGGAGTCATTGAGCGCTGTGAATTCAATGCCTGTCTCGTCGAAGCAGGCCCCCACCTCACCTGCAGCACGCAGAGCGTGCAGGACAACGCCCGCCGGGGATTCTGGTACGACGCCATGGCCTGTCTCTGCGCGCTCATCGATGCCCAGCCCACCGACGCCCCGCTCAGACGCATGCGCGCCGCGCTGCTGAAACAAGTCGGTCTTCACGGGGTGGCCGAGTGGGATCTTCGTTCCCTTACGACGCCGACCCGATAGCACGTCCTCATCACAGGTTGAGCGGCAACGCGTATGAGGTTGGAGGCTGGAGATAGTTCCTCAAACCTCTCACATTTTCCGCATACCGGCAGGCGAATCCTTTCCGATCCACTTTCGGATCGCATCTGATCCACTCTCATCGGCTCTCGCAGTGCCCCATCGCGATATGGGGCGTCTCCGATGCGGTTTTTCCAACATTCTTATCCCAAAACATCCCCGCTCAATCGGAAAGGGCCAATGGCATACGGCTTGCGAACTCATCCGGCAGGACAGTAATGAGACAGCCTCAGGAGTCCACACCATGACACAAGAATTGCTTATCCTGGCGTTGTTAACAGGACTGGTAGGAATTTCGTGGCTCATGGTTCTCTCGATCACCCGCGACGATCGCCGTACTGACAAAGGGGTTCATGCTCATGACACAACAGATCTCGAAAAAGACCGGGCACCATCGCATCGAGGGATGGCAGCCTGACCGGACTCCAGGCGGTCGCCCCCGGCCCCTATTGAGTCAGACTCCCGGTGGTTCTCTTCACGCATTGCCCCTCACGGGAGCGATCGCAACGGCAGACTTGCGCAATCAGCGTGTCACCATCCTTCTCCCGACGACCCTGATCGAACGCCTGCGTAATGCCATTTACTGGACCGAACAGCACACGATGACTCGCGTCATTACGGATGCCATTCACGATGCGGTGGCCGAAATGGAGCAGGTCAACGGCGGCATCTTTCCTCTTCGCCTCACCCCGCTGAAACGAGGACGCCCCCGCCGTGCACCCCTTCCACAACGCCTTCCCCCTACCGAGCCGCTCCTGTAGGCGCCGCGTGTGGACTCGACCATCAGCGCTCGATGCCGAAGTAGGGACGTGCAATGAACGCAGAGCTGAGACGATCAGGCCATCCGATGCTGGCCACGCTGCTGACCGTGAGTCTGAGCGGCCTGGCGCAGACGGAATCCCCCGCCGCGGACCCAACCAACGTGACCGACTCGGCTCCTCACATCGACGCCATCGAATTGATCAAAGAAGAAGAAAGCGTGGGTATTGCCTCACGCTATGAACAACCGATCTCGCAAGCGCCGGCCAACGTATATGTGATCACGGACGAGGACATCCGGCATTCGGGAGCCACCGACATCCCTACCCTCCTCCGTCGTATCCCCGGGATGGAAGTGATGCAGATGAACGGTGCGGACTTTAACGTCAGTGTTCGGGGGGACAATCAGGACAATGCCAACAAGCTGTTAGTCATGGTTGACGGACGCTCAATCTATCTTGACGTTCAAGGAACTATGAACTGGAAACTCCTGCCGGTCACACTACCGGAAATTAAACGAATCGAGGTGTTGAAAGGACCCGCTTCTGCGGTATGGGGGTTCAACGCTTTCGACGGCGTGATCAATATCATCACGAAATCCCCGGAGGAAATGAAAGGCACCACCCTGCAATTCGGTGGCGGGGGATACGGCACCCTCATGGCCTCCGCGATCCAGGCCGGCACCGTGGACAAGTTCGGCTATCGTCTCTCCATTGGGCACAATCAGAACGCGTCCTGGAGCAACAGCAGTTCCTTGGCCTTCCGGAACAATTTGCTCAACGTCTTAACCGAATATGCCCTTGCACCGGAATCCAAAATCAAGATCTCCGGCGGAATTGTGGACGCCAATGCGTTTAACTCCCTCGTGGGCCAGGATGTCATGATCTCCCAACGCCCCGCACAGAGCTACGCCAGCATAAGCTACGAACGCTCGAATTTCTTTGTGCGGGCGTTCTGGAATCGGCTTGATATCACCGCGAATCCCCTGTTCCAGCCTCCACTGGCCCCGTTTCTAAGCCTGACCAGTAGAGATGGCTCTCCCACACAAACCTTTGTGGGCAATACCTATAACATCGACGTTCAGCATTCCCTCGCCTTGTGGCCTGGAAACCGTGTGACCTATGGACTGAACTATCGGCTCAATACTCTTTCGAGCAACACCCTCTCGCAGGACAGCTCCGAGAACAGACTGGGATTTTTCGTCCAGGATGAATGGAAGATAGCTCACCCGGTCACAATCGTGGCCGGCGTTCGTTACGACCTCAACACCTTTATGGGTCCGACAATCAGCCCCCGGATCGCCCTCCTCTACGCACCATCCCCAGATCATACGTTTCGATTCTCTGGCTCTGTGGCGTATCGGCCGCCGGCACTGCTCGATAAGAAAGAGGATGTGAGAGTGACGACGAACCCACCCTTGCCATCAGTAACGACGTCCGTGGTGGGAGGCCAAAGTCTCTCGCCTGAACAAATCATCTCCTACGAAGCAGGCTATCAGGGGTGGTATTGGCAGCACCGGTTCCGGATACGTGCGGACGCCTTTTATAATCACATCTCCGATCTCATCAGTGTTCGCAATCAATCCGCCACCCTCGCAACCTTTAGCAACGACACCGGCTCTGCCGATATCTATGGCGGCGAAGCCGGAGTGGAATTCCTCGCCACCAAGTGGCTGACCGGGTTTGCCAATTACTCCTACCAGGAGATTCACCAGACGTTTACAGGGCGCGTCCAACGTGCCGGTCCCCGCAATAAGTTCAATGTCGGCTTGCGCGGTGAGTGGGACAACGGACTCAGCGCCGAAGCGATCTTTCATTACTACGGATCGGCCAGCTATCCCCCGGGTCAGTCGTTCACGACCTTCTCTCAAGCCGGCCTCGTCTCCTTGCCGAACCCGAACGTCGGTTCCTACAATCTCTTGAACTTGCGCGCCGGCTACCGGTTTTGGCACGACCAGGCCGAAGTGGCCGTGTCCGCATTCAACGCCCTCAACGACAAGCACCAGGAGTATCCTCTTGGTGAGGCCATCGGCAGCCGGGTGATGGGCTGGTTGACGGTGAGGTTCTAAATGGTTTCCTTAAGTGGTATATCTCTACTATGCTTGCGCGATTCCCGTGACGGTACCGCGCAAACACACCGACACTCCGCCTTGGGCAACGGTGAGTCAAGCCGTTGCCTATTACGAAGGCTTCACTGACTGAGGGCGCTATGGCCGGCGAAGCCCCTTCATATACCGTACTCGTCGTGGAAGACAATCCGGATATTGTCGTCAGCCTGCAGGACCTGCTCACCCACGACGGCTATACCGTCCATACCACCGACTCTTGTGCCGGCGCACTCGCCCAGCTCCGTGCCCATCATTTCAATGCGGTCTTGCTTGATCTCACCTTGCCGGACGGCGATGGCCTTGAGGTGCTCGCCACAATCCAACAGCTGGACCCGCATTTATCCGTGATCATCGTCACAGCCAGCACGGCGACGGAGAAAACGGTGGGGTCGCTGACCAGGGGGGCCTTCGCCTACTTGACCAAACCCTACCATCGCGAGGAGCTTCGGCAGACGCTTCGCCGCGCGATCGGGGTGAAGGAACTGGCGGTGAAAGCCCAACGCGCCGAACATCTCCTGACGGAAAGCGAAGACCGCTTCCGCTCACTGGTCGAGTCGGCCAGCGACGCCATCGTGGTCGCCGATGGGCGAGGAATCATCGTCTCGCATAATCGATCAGCTGCGATCATGTTCGGCTACCAGCCACACGATCTGGTCGGTCAACCGCTCACGGTCCTGATGCCCTCGCGGTATCACCATCGCCATATTGCCGGCCTGGCCCGTCTGGAAGGGGGCGGATCGGGGCGGCTCATCGGATCGGTCATCGAACTGCAGGGGCTCAAGCAAGACGGCACCGAATTTCCGATCGAACTCTCGTTGGCCACCTGGAAAACAGAGACCGGCAACTTCTATAGCGGCATCATTCGCGACAGTTCCAAACGGAAAGAAACGGAGCGGGCGCTGGATGAACTGCGTCGCCGGCACAGCCTCATCCTGACACAGGCCGGCGAGGGCATCTATGGCATCGATCGCCAGGGACTCGCCACGTTCGTGAATCCGCGCGCGGCCGCAATGCTCGGGTATGCGGTGAAAAACTTGATCGGACGCCCCATGCATGCGCTCCTACACCACACCAGAATCGACGGAACCCCGTACCCTGAAGACTCCTGTCCGATCTACGCCGCCCTGCACGACGGTGAGATCCATCGCGTCTCGCATGAAGTATTCTGGAAGCGCGACGGCACCAGCTTCCCGGTCGAATACGTCAGCTCTCCGCTGTGGGAGGACGACACCGTCGCCGGGGCGGTCGTGGTCTTTCATGATACGACCAAACAGTGGCGGATTGAATCGGGATTGCGGGAACGGGAAGACCGTCTGGAATACGTGATCCGCGGATCGAGCGACGGATTCTGGGATGGACAGGTCCTGCCCGGCCAGCCGTGGCATCATCCTCATACCCCGGTCTGGTGGTCACCGCGGGTGCGCGAGTTGTTAGGATACAGCCGGGAGGAGTTTCCGGACATTCTGGAAAGCTGGACGTCCCGGTTGCATCTTGAAGATGGTGAGCGAGTCCTGGCCGCATTGCGCGCGCACCTGGAACAGCACGAACCGTACGACGTGGAATACCGGCTCCTCACGAAACACGGCGAATACCACTGGTTCCGCGCACGCGGTCTGGCCGTGTGGGATGACGAGGGACATCCCATCCGCATGGCAGGCTCCTTACAGTGCATCACCGACCGCAGACGGATCGAAGAAGCCCTCCGACGCAGCGAACGGCTCCTGAAAGATGTGATCGATAACACCACCGCCGTCATTTACGTGAAGGGGACGGACGGACGGTTCATGCTGACGAATCGCCGGTTCGAACAGTTGTTCAACCTGACCGCCGATCAGATCGTCGGGCGCACCAATCATGATCTCTTTCCCCGCGAGATTGCCGACGCGTTCAGCGCCAACGATCGCCAGGTGTTGGAACGCAAGACTCCGGTGGAGTACGACGAAATCGCCCCTCATCGGGACGGCCTCCACGATTATATCTCGATCAAATTTCCGCTCTGCGACGAAACCGGCACACCCTACGCCATGTGCGGAATCTCCACCGACATCACCGAACGGAAACGTCTGGGAGATTCCCTCCGCATCAACGAGGAGCGGGTTCAGCTCGCGCTCATGAGTGCGCGCATTGGCATCTGGGACTGGAACCTGCAGACGGACCACTACTACTGGTCGCCGATCGTCAACGATCTACTCGGCCTGCCGGTCGGCGCCGGTTCCCTCTCCAGGCAGGATTTTCTGGCCAGCGTCTATGCAGACGATCAGGCCTCTGTTCTGGCGGCGTTGCTGGCGGCACAACATTCTTCACAGACTGAGCTCGCCTTTGCTCACCGCGTGTGCCGGGCCGACGGCACGCTCCAGTGGCTCTCATGGTCGGGCCATATCGTTCGGAGTGCGACCGGCGCAGCGACCCGCATCCTGGGGACCGTTCAATCGACAACACCCGGACAGATGACGCCGTCAGAGCCCGCGCAGACAGGTCGCAACGCCCTAGAGAAACCGCGACACGATCATACGCCATCATGATATTATGACGAAGCCCCTTCGATATCATACGGAGCGCCTCCCCCTCGCCAAAAGCTTCGCGTTTGGCAGGACGTTGGTGGGATTCGCTCTGCCCCTTATATCCTGTCTCCTCGGATCAGCCAACGCCCTCGCCGGAGAGATTGCGATTCTGAAATCCTCCGACTTGCAGGCCTATGCGCAGGCGATCGAGGGATTCAAAGTCACGGCGCCGGCCTCCATGACCTATGCCGAATACGACTTGCGCGGTGATTCTGAACTCGGGAAAAAACTGGCCCGCAAGATCAGAGCCTCCGATGCGTCGCTCGTCCTGGCCGTCGGCTTGAAAGCCGCCCTGGCCGCCCAGGTGGAAATCATGGATATTCCCATCGTCTACATGATGATCCTGGATCCCTCGAAACATCATCTCGCCACGCCGAATATCACCGGCACATTGCTGGATATTCCCGTCGACCGGCAGTTCAAGATTCTCCGCTCATTTCTGCCGTCGCTCCGCCGGCTCGGAGTCCTGTTCGATCCCACGAAGACCGGGTTTCACAGTAACGGCACGGCCCGCCATGCTGCCGCCAGCGGGTTCGAATTGGATGAATTCCCCGTCGCCAGTGAGAAAGAAGTCCCGCTGCAGCTGCGCACGCTTCTCACTACCGCCGACGGGTTGTGGCTGGTGCCCGATTCAACGGTTTTGACCGCGGAGTCCGTTGGTTTCATCCTCGAATCAGCCATGGCACGCCATGTCCCGGTCATCGGCTTCTCGCCGGAAATGACCAGGCTCGGAGCGCTCCTCAGCATTTCCGTCTCCTACAGTGATGTCGGCCGGGAAACCGGCCTGCTTGCCAGACGACTCCTTGATGGAGACCGGAAACTCCCGATGAAACCGATACCCATCGAACGCCTGAACATCACCGTGAACCAAAAGACCGCCAACTTTCTGGGCATCAACTTTCCCAACGACATTGAGCGCCTGATTGATGAGAAATATTAGGACCTGATTCCTATGACCGCCGAACTGACCGCTCTCCAGAATCCGACACCGCCTTCCGGCGCACCGCCGAGGCCGTTCATCAGCTTGCGGACGAAATTTGTCGTGTTCTTCAGCCTGATTTTGGTCCTGACCTGTTCAACGTTGAGCTGGTATTTTGTTGAAATACGACGCGATGCCATGCTGCAGAACCTCCATCGCCTCGGCACCATCCTCCTGACCAATATCGCGCACAACAACCATTTCCGGTTTGCCGGCCTGGTGGCGGAAGATCAGACGACGCTGCAACAGTACATCGAAGGGCTCCTCTCCATCGATGAAGTCGTCTATGTGGTCGTCACAGGCTCAAACGGCCAGACGCTCGCCCGATACAGCAAGGGAGCGCGCCAGTCGTTGACAGACCCACAACGGTCCCTCTCCCATCCGATCTACCCCCCCGCAGACATCGTCCAGAGACTGGCGCAAACGCCGGCTACGGTCCCGCAGATTACTCCCCTTGTAGTCTCGGATCAGCTCACACTCGCCCCTCAGAATCAAGGCTCCCTCATGACGCAGGTATTCCCCACTCTGTCCGAGACGCTCTATGACTTTGCCTTGCCGGTCCTTCGGGCATCACCCGCACCCATGACCCCGTTTACGCTCGACCCCGAATCCTCTGCCATCGACGGGACGATGATGAAACGGCCACCGGTCTACGGCGTCATTCAAATCGGCCTCACCGATGAGCGCGTGCGCCAGGCCGTGCTGACCATGATCCAGAATGTCTTTGCCCTGACCGCCCTCATTATCGGAGCCGGCATACTCGGCGCGCACCTGCTGACCTCGCGCATTACGACTCCCTTGCGACGCCTGGCCGGTGTGGCCCGCCAGGTGACTGAGGGAACAGCACCGGTTCAACTGTTCCCTGCCACAAACGACGAGGTCGGCCAATTGACCGGGCTCTTCAATGTCATGGCCCGGTCAGTTCAAGAGCGGAATCAGGCCATTACCACCAACCTTGAGACGATCAAACAACAATTCAGGCAGCTGACCACCCTCCATCAAGCCAGCGCCGCCATTGCGAGCACCCTGGACATGAACCATCTCCTCGACACGGTGCTCCAACTCCTGGTCGGCAATCTGGGCTTCCTGCGCATGGTGCTGGTCCTGCGACTTGAAGAGCGCGATGTGTCGTACATCGCCCGCGTCACGGGGATCTCGCCCGAGATTGCTGAGATCGCCTATAATCTGGAAATTCCCATACGCGACGACGGCAGCATCACCGCGGATCTGTTTCTTCGCCGCGAACCGGTGCTCATCCAGGCGCTCGACGCCGCAGCCAACCGGATCTATCCGCCGGTGATGGAATTACTGCAACGCGCCGGCATCTCGTCGTTTATTGCCGTTCCTCTTCAGAGTCATCACGGGACCTTGGGATACATCGCCGGCGATCGAGGCGCCCAGATATGCACGGAAGAAGACCTGCATATTCTTCTGACGATCGCCAGCCATGTGGCCGCCGCGATCGATAACGCCCGCGCCTATGCCCACCTCTCCGAGCTGACCCAGCATCTGGAAGAGCGCATCCGCGAGCGCACGGAGGAACTCTCGCGCGCCAATGACCAACTCCAAGCTCACGATCGACGGCGCTCGACCTTCCTGTCGGTTGTGTCTCATGAGTTGCGCACGCCCATGACCGCCATTCGAAGTTTTGCCGAAAACATGCTGGATGGTGTCACCGGACCATTGACAAACCAGCAGACGACCTACCTCACGCGGATCGAGCACAACGTGGCGCGGCTGGCCCGCATCATCAACCAGCTGTTGGATTGGTCGCGGCTGGATACCCACAAAGATGCGCTTCGGCTTGAACCGGTCTGTATTGCGGAGATCGCCGCCACTGCCGCAGAAGGCCTGCAGACGGTCGCAGCAGAAAAACAAATCGCCCTCCGGATCGAGCCGGAACGGCCCCTCCCCAGGATTTACGGCGACCGCGACAAGCTGGAACAAATCCTCTGGAATCTGATCGGCAACGCCATCAAGTTTACCCCTCCCGGCGGGGCTGTCACCGTCACGTTCTCCGGTGATGCGGCTGGGATGGTCAAGACCTGCGTGGCCGATACCGGATGCGGGATTGATCCGCTCCACTTGCCGAGCGTCTTCAACGAATTTTCAAAAGTGCCGTCGTCGATGCCGTCCTCGCAAGGCGCTCAATTGGGCCTGTTCATTACCAAGACGTTGATCACCATGCACCGGGGAGAAATCTGGGCGGAGAGCACGCCAGGCCGCGGAACCTGCATCTGTTTTACGCTGCCGATCGCGCCAACCCCGGAGACAGAACGGCCGCCGCAATGAGGTGTACAGGCCGCCCAACAGGAGTCTCCATGCCCGGATAGACCGGCAATAGACCATGTATTTTTTTCGATGAAGTCACTACACTTCCGAAGCATGAATACGGGACGTACACGCTATGCGCGCCAAAATCCTCCTCGTCGATGACGACCGGGATATCCTGCTCGGTCTGGAAAACCGCATCACATGGATGGGGCATGAACCCCTGACCGCAAGCGACGGGGCAGAGGCGCTGCGACTCATTGAACAGGAGGCGCCGGATCTTGTCCTCCTCGATCTGGAACTCCCCCATCGCTCCGGGCTGGAAGTCTTACAACAGGTTCGGGAAGCCGCCGCCGTTGCAGCGGGGCCCGACTCGGAGACTCCCTTGGCCACCTATACCACGCCGTTGATTATTATCCTGACCGCCTTCGGCACGATCGAGCGCGCCGTGCAAGCCATGCACTTAGGGGCCTTCGACTTCCTGACCAAGCCCTTCACCGCCGACCACCTCACCGTCGTGATCAAGAAAGCCCTTGAGACCCTCGCGCTGGATCGCCATGTTGATGTCCTCCGCAAGGAAGTCGAGGGACAGTACGATCCTATCGTCGGAACCAACCAGAAAATGGCGGCGCAACTCGCCATTGCCAAGCAAGCGGCGGCAGCGCCGGTCACCGTCCTGTTGCTCGGCGAGACCGGCACCGGGAAAGAAGTGATTGCGCGCGCGATTCACCGTTGGAGCCCGCGACGGGATAAGCCGTTCGTCGCAGTGAACTGCGCGGCCTTACCGGATACCCTCCTGGAGAATGAGCTGTTTGGACATGAACGAGGGGCCTACACCGGCGCGCTGAAGCGGGAACCCGGAAAAATCGAAATCGCCGAAGGGGGCACCGTCTTCCTGGACGAGATCGGCGATATGCCGCTGCTCATGCAGAGCCATCTGTTGCGCGTGCTTCAGGATCAGACCTTCTATCGAGTGGGCGGCACGCAGCTCATCCGGACCAATGTGCGCTTTATTGCCGCGACCAACAAAGATTTGCGGCAGGCGATCCGCCAAGGCACCTTTCGGGAAGACCTGTACTACCGGCTCGCCGTAATCACCAGCACTCTTCCACCCCTGCGGGAACGCCTGGACGACCTCCCGGCGCTGTCCGAGTATTTCCTCCGGCGCGCCGCCGGACTCGGCACCCATCGCCAATACACACTGAGCGACCGCGCGCTCACGCTCATGCACCAATATCATTGGCCGGGAAATGTCCGCGAGCTGGAGAATGTACTGACCCGCGCCGTCATCCTCTCCACAGGCGCGACGATTGAGCCATCGCACCTGTCGCTCATGGCGGTCTCATCGACACCCGATCAGGAATCAGGACTGGACTCGTCGCTGCATGCCTATCATGAAATGATGGAGGCCTACAGCAAGAACATCCTGGCGAGAGCCCTCCAGCAGAACGGATGGAACCAAACGAGAGCCGCTGAAGCGCTGAAACTCCAGCGCACCTATTTCACCAAACTGCTCCGGCAGAAACAGATCTCCGGGCATCCTCCCCACACCCGTCCCGACAATGAGGCAGAATAACCTCAGTCATACCTTCCACCCGCGAGCCGGTCGAGCTTCGGTGGAAAAAGACACGATGCTACATCAAGCTCTGGAGGCCCGTGATAGTAGCTTCGGCAGACTAGGCTGCCCGCCTGAACGGCACTTCTGCCGCAGGTGGAGCCACAGTCGCGGACGGGCCTTTCATCTCAGCCATATGCCGATGCTCCGCATCGCTTTCTCCTGTCAGCGACCAAGCCAACAGCCAGACAAGGGCACTTATCGTCACCAGACCAATAAGGATAACCATGACATCCCTCACAATCTGCCGGTAGGCTCAGTCCGTTTCCACAAACCAACCGGCGTTCAACGGATGGCTGACACAGGCTGGCCCCCCGTCAGCCATCCTGTTAGGTCCACTCCTTATGCCGCCAGGCGATAGACCCAGCGATCACGCTCGCGACGCATATCGGCCAAGGCCTTTGCTTCCCGACTCATGGCGGACAGCCGCAACCCGCTGAAAAACACCGCGCCCATTCCGATCATCGCGGCAAAGAGATACCCGAGCGGAATACCGGGCCAGGCCATCGTCTGCTCCGGCGCTGACGCCATCGCCATGGCCCCTGCCGTCGGCGTCATGCTTGCCACCATGACCGCATCCGCCGGTTCCGTCATCGTCGCTGTGCGATCGACCGCCGCCAGCAATGTCCCCAGCTGATATTGGTTCGCTCCCCAAGCCTCTTCCAGCCCGGTCCTGGCCTGCGCCACATGAATAATCGCTGTGCCCAACTGTTCCTGAATTCCGGCCGCCCGAACGGCATAGTCACGACCGGCATCCACAATCCATCGACCGAGCAACGGCTGCCATGTCGCCATGAATGCCTCCTGCATACGCCCGCCCAATTGCTCCGCGGCGCCGATCATGTCGCGATTGTAATCAGAGAGATAGTGATCCGCGGACAGGATCCCGCTGCGTACTCCACGCCTGGTGCCGTTCACGATGGAACGCCCCATGACCGCCTGGACGCGAGCCGCGTGATCATCGGGCATCGTCGCCGCACGGTCCATGATAAATCCGAAGGGACCACCGGGCATGGATTGCAGGCTATAGTGCGCGAGCAATGCCTGATCCCATTCCAACGTCGCCTGAGCCGTAATGCGATCGCTCTGCCGTTGCAGCAACGTGCGCTCGACAATGGCTTGCCCCAGGGCAGGCTGCAGCCACACCATCCCGTTCGCCGAACTGAAGAATTGATCACCCATCGCCGGCGGCGTGGCGACAAGGAAGGTGCCGGTGGTGGCTACGAAGAGAAACAGCGCGCCGAAGACAATGGCGCACATTCCAAACCCGACAATGATGTCGATACCGCTATAGCGATAGGTCATGAGAACCTCCTTTCCGCCTCAGGCAATCCGGCAGACGGCAACCGTGCCGCAGGACCTTGCGCCCGATTCGGATAACGCGATGTGAAGGAGCGACACCGGGAATAGTGCCCGATACGAGAGTCGTTGAATGACCGGTCATTCGCCCCGTTGGGGTATAGTCGACCGCCCGTCTGGTGAAAGGAAAACACCCGGCAGGTCCGGACCGATGGATTGAGGCTCCATGGAGGACCATAACACCACCTACAGAATGAGGCGGCTGCGAGAAGATAGTATTAGCCTACGCCTCGGCGCTGCCTGACGCAATAGCGGGCAGAGTCCGGCCGGTAGCCGATCTGCGCGAGGGCCACCGCCCGTTGATCCATGCGCATACCAGCGTCCATGCAACCGCCGTCATATCGATGCGAATCCGAACGTGACCGAACCATGCGTCGGCCATGAAATCGACCACGAAGATAGTCTCTGCATCGTCAACCGAAGGGTCGTGATCCTGAACAACGACTCCATCGAACACCTCTGTTCGTGGTGAAGAAGGCTCTTTCTGAAAAAATATTTTTCATGAGCCCACATCATCGGACCACGCGCGCAACCCGACCGCACGACCACCTCACCCTCCCCGGGAGCCCTTCGATAGAGAATCGGATGCACCGAATAGCCGGATCGACAACCGTCACCGACAGGCCACACCTCGCAGCACGAATAACAGAAGAGCCGGAAACTAGCGCCAGCAAACGATCAGCGCCGATGCCATTGCACGACGCGTGCACGAGACGATCATTCACAGCCTGATTCCCAACGGCTCAACTCGCATACATCTCCTTGCCCCAACCGACCTTCACCCCTCACAAGGGAGTGGATTCCTGGATACGGGAGCTCCATCCATTTTCCAACCGGCTAACAAAATCCGCACGGAAGTAATTTACTCGCCGCGCAATCTCTGCTATACCTGTCACATCGACTCACAACTTTTTACACCGAAGGGGGGTGAAGTACTCATGGCCACGAAGAAAGCAGCAGCGAAGAAGCCTGTAAAAAAGGCTGCCGCGAAGAAGAAGAAGTAGTCGCACCATGAGGAGGCGACGGTCACGTCGCCTCCTCGCCTCTCTCCCCCGCTCACGCTCACATCCAACTCCAGCAATTTCGACTCGCAGTACGAAGAAGATTTCTCCATTCATATTTCCATCGTCGTGTTTCCACCGACTCGATCATCGGCTGCTCCATCCGATAACACCTCCTCATCAGTGACTCACCCTCCACGTCCCGTCCGCCTCACCCCGAAAGTTCCCAACCGATTCAGAATCGAACACTCTCGACCGTGTCTCATTGCACTCGCCGGGGAATCCCGATGCAGCGGAATACAGAAAGGGACGGACTGGTCCAAAAACCAGATGGACAATCTCACAGTTTGGAGAAGAGCCGCCTCTTGCGAGAGAACTAATGGGGACGAAGGAGAGTGGGGCGAGAATGCCACAAGGCAAAAAAAAGGGGAGGTGATGGCCACATCACCTCCCCGACTTCCGACCGCCGGGTGAAGACCCATGGCGACCAAGAAAGCAGCAAGGGGATCTTAGCACGAACAGGCCATAGAAAACACGATAGAAAAATACTTAATTTTTTAACGTACTTTCAACAAGTTGCATGCGTATTACCGCAAACATTCCGTCCTGAACAGAGGGAAAACCCGGGACTGACTCCCGTGTTCGATCCGGGGCGCTGAAGCCGGAATCAGCATCAGGAAAACGCAGACCGAGGTCACCACGAGGCGGTTCGGGGTAGAATCGCGACGAGGTAAGTGCCTATTCCCGGGAGATCAACTCGATGCTCGTGACGCCGGAGGCTCAACGTCGGAATCAGTGGCACGCATTCACGGCAACCCTCCTGGTAGCCGGAACGGCGGGATGGCTGACCTGGCTCTTCCCTCTGCTGTGGCCCCTCCTCGGACTCTGCCCCTTAGCCTACCGGTGGGTGCGGCGCCCCTGCCTTCGCCGGATGGAAATCATGCGGCAACCGTTTCCCGAAGAGCGGGAAGGGATACTTCGCGCGCACGTAGCTTTCTTCCTGGCGCTCAATGAGGCGGGCAAGATCAGATTCCGGCATCTGGTGCAGATCTTTCTCGACGAGGTCCGGATCACCGGCATTCGCACCGGGGTGGACGAGACCGTTCGAGTGCTGGTGGCGGCCAGCGCGGCCATCCCGATCTTCGGGTTCCACGACTGGGAGTATCGTCGGCTGAATGAAGTACTGATCTACCCAGACGCCTTCGACGACGCCTATCAGACTCGCGGCGGGTCGGACGAACACATTCTCGGCATGGTCGGCCTGCATCATTTGAGCGGGGTGATGATTCTCTCGAAGCCGGCGTTGCTGGCAGGATTTTCCCCACAACCCGGCACACAGAATGTGGGAGTGCACGAATTTGCGCACCTGGTCGAAAAGGAAGCCGGCGAGTATGGGCTGCCGCCGGAAGTTCCCTGGATGGCAGTTCGACAGTGGGTCCAGTACGTGGCGCGGGAACTGGCTCACCCCTCTCCCCGTCGCACGCATGTCAGCGATTACGCCTACACGAACGAACACGAATTTTTCGCGGTGCTGGCCGAGTACTTCTTCACCTCGCCCGATCTGTTGAAACGCCGCGATCCCGCCCTCTATACTCTGCTGCGAGACCTCTTCCATCAGGACACGGAAGCACTCCTGCCATCCCTGCCCTGGCGCCGCCGTGGGCTCAGCCGCAACGCACCCTGCCCCTGCGGCAGCGGGAGAACATATAAACACTGTTGCCTGAAGAAGACGGGAACGAACGGCAGGAACGCAAAAACCACGGACAGCTCCCCAGGCACAAAGGAATAGGCGCCCATCAAGACACCGGCACGCCCTTCACCACATAGTGCGGCACGAAGCGGCTCTGGTTCCCATGGATCAACCCGCAATCCTCCCGAATGCCGATCCCCGCCGGCTCATCACCGATCACCCAGGACCCGATCACCGGATGCCATCCTTCGAACGCCGGCAACGGCATGTACTGTTGAAAGACCGAGGTTCCTGCATCATACGGCCCGGACGTTGTCAGCACCTGATCCCCGTTCACGATCGAAATATTGGCGCCCTCGCGCGACCAAAAAGGTTTCCGGACATAAGCGGCGCAATCTCCCGGTCCTGCAAAGAAGGCAGGCAATAGATTCGGATGATCGGGATACCACTCCCATAACAATGCCAACAAACCTTTGTGACTGAGCACCTGTTTCCACGCCGGTTCCAGCACCAGCATCGAAGACCGGGATAGGTCCGCGGCAAAGGCGTCCTGGCACATCCATTCCCAGGGATAGAGCTTGAAGAGCACCGAGATGGGCTCGTTCCGGCGATCCACAAACCGCTGCCTGCCCGGCACCCACCCGATCTGCTCAATGGGCAGCGTCTGCACCCGCCAGCCGGCCTGATTCGCCGTATCGGCCAGATAGGTCACCGTCTGCCGGTCTTCGTCGCTCTGGTCCAGACAGACCAGATGGAGCAGAGCGGACGAGACCTGCCCCAAGATCGTGCCCCACTGCCCGATCAACCGCTCATGCAGGCTATTAAATTGATCTGCCTCCGGACAGATCTCTCGCAGCCATCCCCATTGGCCGACCGCCGCTTCAATCAAAGAGGTCGGCGTATCGGCGTTATACTCCAGCAGTTTCGGCGCCCCCACCCCGTCATACCAGAAATCAAACCGTCCATAGAGCGACGGCTCTTGCCGCTCCCACGAGTCGATGATGCGCGGCCGCCATCCTTCTGGAATCCGGAGATCGGCAAAGCGATCCTCACGGATAATTCGCTCGACCGCATCGACACAGAGCCGATGCAGTGAAGCCGTGGCAGACTCCAGGCAATCGATCTGCGGTTCAGAAAACTCATAGGCCACATCCTCTCGCCAATAGCCCCCG
This sequence comes from Nitrospira sp., assembly GCA_013140455.1. Taxonomy (GTDB): domain Bacteria; phylum Nitrospirota; class Nitrospiria; order Nitrospirales; family Nitrospiraceae; genus Nitrospira_D. Next base: position 52,126 of record JABFSU010000136.1, read on the forward strand.
TCCAAGCTGTGATAGGTGAGACCGATCCGGTCGAGTTGCGCAGGCCAATCGGCTCGCGGCTGCATCGCACGACGATACATGACTACAGCCCCTCTTCGGTTTTGTAGAATTGTCCGCCGGTCCAGCCAAAGCCGCCACGCTCACACTCGCCCGTCACCCCATCGTCAGGACAACCTCCGGTCTGACCGGGATCCGACATCGCACCAGACTCCCTCATCGTATCCGTGCGATGCCCGGCGGCAATCCACACCATCTCCCCCATACCATCAGCCATCGCCGCCAGACTTACCCGCACCTCGGTCGATTGCCGCAGACGAGGAATCACCGAACCGGAGACAGGCCCATCCGACTGTTTCATGACCATGGGGACCTTTCACACAAACAAACAGGAGAACAAGGAAGGGACAGGGAGGCGGGCTGAAGCTCACGGCCTGCCGAACACGAACGTTCGGACATCTTACACGGATTCCGAGCAGGCAAGGTGAGCCAAATACACGAACGTGCTGAGGAGATCGACAGCCTCGATAGTCCGGCTCTGCCGATGCGGGAACCGTTACGAAGCGCCCAGCACCTCCCGGAAGACTCCGGCAAGATCGTGGAGCGCTTTCCCTCCGTCGCCGACATAGACCGAGCCGTGCATCGTCGCCAGAGTCTTGGGCTGGAGCGCCGCCAGACGTTTCAAGGTCGCATCCATGAACGGGCCATAGGGAAGATAGTTCGCCAACGGGCCCTTTTGATATTCCACCAGCACGTCCCGGCAGCGGCCCACGACATCCGACTTCGTCACCGGTTCTCCGTTTCCGGCTTGATGCAGGAGATCTGAACAGAGGAGCGTCTGGTGGGTCTCTTCAAACAACAGCCCCGCATCCCAGCAATGCGGCACATGCGGCGTCGCCAGAAATCGGAAGCGGTACTTTCCCGTCTGCAGCACCTCGCCGTCCGTCATCCCTTTAGCGGGCCGAACCGCGAGACAATCATCCACACTCACGAGCTTGCCCACCAGACTACAGACCGCCGTGGAATGCCCAGCCAGTTCCTGCCACTCCGGCAGCGACCCGCACTCGTCGGCTTCGAAATGGCTGAACCCGATCCAGCGCAACGACCGGGGATCGATAAGCGCCCCCACCGCTTCCTTCACCGCCGGAAACAGCGCGCGCGGGCCGGTGTGAAAGAGGAGCGGCTCGGCATCGCGGACGAGGAATTGGCTGAACTGCAGATTGAACGGCTCGAGAAACGTCGTAATACGGAACAGGTCCGGAGCGACTTCAGTAATCTGCGCCATAGGTCCTCCTCCTAGAGTGAGACGGACATCGTACGAGCCCTATGAGGGCGGGTCAATCCACGCAAACCATTAAGAAGCGGCGGGACGAGCGGACGCAAGCCCGCCGCTTCTCGAATAATCCGCTTTCCTGAGACCATTACTGGTAGGATGACAAGGCTCATCTAGTCAGCCTCTCCCATCGATTGAAAGGAACTGCACTTGAATACAACAAAAGTCATCGCATCATGCATCGTACTTGCTCTCATCGGAACTCCGGCCATCTCCCTGGCAAAAGCCAGAGGCGGATCCGGCGGAGGCTATTCCAGTGGGTCACGGAACAGCAACGCCTCAGGCAACATCGGCAGCCGGGGTTCACGCACCTATGACCAGAACGGCGCCCAGCCGATTCAACAGTCGACCACTCCGAAGCCGGCCACGACCGTCCCGCAGTCGGCGGCAACCAGCCCAGTCCAAACAGCCCAGCCGACACCGGCCTCGCAACCGTCGTTTTTGCAACGGAATCCCCTTCTGGCCGGGATCGCCGGCGGTCTCGCCGGATCCTGGATCGGCCACATGCTCTTCGGCGCAACAGAGAGCAGCGCGAAGACCAACGAAGCCGGGGACGCCGCCACTCAGACAGCCGGCGCATCCGGCAACAGCGGCCTCCTCCTGTTCCTCATGGTCCTGGGAGCCGGCGCCGCCTATTATTTCCTGAAAGTCCGGCGGACCCCCGCCCCGGTGTTGTCCGGCATCTCGCGAAGCAGTGCCGTCGCCGGGAGTCTTCTGGCTGAATCTTCGGCCACCGCCCTCCGGCCCGCGACGACCGATCTCGACATCACCACAGCGGACAAAGCGGCCTTTCAGCAACTCCTGACCGACATTCAGACCGCCTGGAGTACGCAGGACCTGGCAACATTGCGGCGATTCGTCACACCCGAAATGCTTACCTACTTCAGCACCGCTCTGGCCGAAAATGCCAGCCAGGAGATCGAAAACCATGTGGAAGATGTCGTGCTCGGACGGGCGGACGTCCGCGAAGCCTGGACCGAACATGCGACGCAGTACGCCACGGTGGGGCTCCACTGGAGCGCCCGCGACTATACCGTCTCGACGAAGAAGCAACATGGAGAGCCCGGCTATCTCATCGAAGGCAACGACAAGACACCGGCCGAGTCGAGTGAAGTCTGGACCTTCATGCGCTTCCAGGATGGCAAGTGGCTGCTGTCGGCGATCCAACAGTAAGAAATAGCGAGAACCGGCACGGTCGGCGGGACTACCGCCGACCGTGAGCCAGCGGAACCGGGGCCTGAATGAGATGCGATCGGAATAACCGGCAGAAATAGTCTCTGTTATGACGCGCCGGCAGCACTCACCAGTTGCCGTTCCGCCTGCAACCAATCTTCCAACGCCTTCCCCTCCTGGCGGCCTCGCTGCACATATAGTTCGTACGCGCGGCGCGCAATCCGGTCTTGCGTCTTCAAGCTGTTCGGACTCGCCGTGTGCGTACCGGCCGTCTGGGCCGGTATTGCAGATTGCGGGACCGTGCTCTTCATCATGCTCTCTCTTCTCCTCTGACCCTATGTAGGTCGATTAACTGAGCGGGAGAGGCGCCCTGTCCGCCGACATCCGCCATAGGCGGATGCCGGCAGGCAGAGCACGTCCGCGACGTGCGAAAACCCTCTTAGGCCTTCTTTTTCACTGTCAGATCGTTCTGCACGGCTTTCACACCGGGAACCTGCCAGGCCGTCCAGGAAGCCTGGGCACTGGTCATCAGATCCGATACTTCACCGCTCAGCGAGACCACGCCCGCATTCGTCTGAGTGCGAATCCCGGACTGCTTCAGATGCGCGTCTTTGTCGATCTGGGCCTTCACTCGGGTCGTAATCGCCTCATCCTTGTCATCGATCGCCTCGCGCTTGGCCGGGGCAATAACTTGAAGATCATTCTTGACGCTCTTCACCCCGTCGATCCCTTTGGCAATCGTCTCCGCCGCCTGCTTCGCCGCATCGGAATCCACCTTGCCACGGATCACCATCGCGCCCTGCGCGCTCTCGACCGCGACCTCGCTGCCCTTCACCCGCGCATCAGCAAACATCGCAATCTTGGCCTTCGCCGTCAGCCAGGCATCATTGATCGGCGTCTTCTCGTCGGCCTTCCCGACCGCATGCGCCGCACCGGATAGCATGGTCCCGCCAAACACCAAGGCCGAACAAAGCGTCAACATCGTACGTGTGTTCATCAATATCTCCTAACGTGATAGATAAAACTGTCCGTTCAATCGCCGTTCAAGAAAGGCACCCATTCAATGGGGCTTCTTCTCCGCCGCTATCGGCGCCTTTTTCTGATGCCACGAGTCCGCCCACTTCATGATCTCGCTCTTCTTATCCCCATACCGCTCCTGCACCTTGCCGACAAACGTGTCGTAGACACCTCCGATCTGTTGCAAGTCGTCATCGGTAAACTTACCCCACTGCTGTTTCAGCTCACCTTTGAACTGCAGCCACTGCCCTTTGAGTTGATCAGCGTTCATCGCCACCTCCTCTCTATACAAAAATTGACCAGCGAACCGCGCCGTCTCGCCGGAAACCGGTGGACAGCCGGACCGCGCCCGGTCACACCACCTTCGTACTGCGCCCCGTGACCACATGGATCGCAACCAACACGACACCGATGATAAAGAGGACCCAGGAGATCTGGACCGCAACCGCGGAGACCCCGGCGAGATTGAGGGCGCCGGCAATCAAGCCGACGATCAGAAACACGAGTGCATAGTAGAGCATGGTTCACTCCTCTCTCTGGAATGGCACGTTAGCCGACCGATCCTCTGAGGCAGGCCCGGCATCCTGGCCGCCTCCTGGGCGGACCACGACACGAGACACCTGTCCGTTCAGAGAACCTCTGTTATCAGGGCGGCGGAGACTGGGGAATCGGTCACGCTGGGAAACAGCAGGAAGCGCAAGAGATAGGACAGTCAGCGGAGCGTCACACGGGACACCTTCACCCTGGACGCAATGGGCATGAGAGTCAAGGAGTATAATCCGGACGCGAATAGCCGAATGATTCGGGCCATTCCCCACGAAATAGAACGCACAAGCAGCGTCAGCCGACGAATTTGAACCAGAGATAGGGGGTCAGATAATAGGCCGCGAAGGAGAGCAGCACCCCGATCACCGCACCGAACAGACTTGCCACGTAGAGCCCGGCGAAGGGAGAGAGAAAAACAATCAGGATCATCAAAAGCGCGAGCGACCGATGGCCTTCATAGAACCTGCGACGGTGCTCAGAGTTGAAGGATTCGGTGAAGGACGGATCGGAACGACCAGGCATAGTGCGAGTATAGAACAACACCCGCACACAATGCATGCGGGGCAGAACGCGCGCCCTCGTGGGAACCTGCACCCGTCAGAAGCGAAGGAACCTGCTCGTCGATCGGACGGCGCGGTCAGCGCACCCAGGGTGGCGTGGCCGGAGGTGGAGGCACCGGCTGATCGAACAGGTCAGAGGGCCTCGGGGGCGGCTCCGGAGGCAGCAGCAGCCCCGGCGTCGATGCAGGACGCCTGAATCGGACCACGAGCCCGCCCATCACATCCCATTCCCGAAAATTTTTCCGCACTGACTGCGGATGCTGGTTGTGGCACTCGACGCAGGACCGGACCAGCGCCAGATCCGCCGAGACCGCGGTGAAATGATCCCCGTCCGCAAAACTGAGAAAGCTCTGTTGCCGATCCTTCTCTAGCTGAATCAAGGCCTTGGTTTCCGCCGGAGTTCTCGGCCGGTTCGCTGGGTTGATCGGCGTCAGGCTGATCAGGCCGATCTCGACCGATGTCACCTGTCCGGCGGCCGCCTTGACGAACTGCGCGGGAAGCGGAATGAAATGCGCGTCCCGCTCCCAGTCCTCGCGCGGCTCGGGGCCCGCCCCGCGCGTATGCTCCACCACATGCAGCACGTAGGCCGTGCGAAACGCCTTCACCACATCGAGCACAATACGGGCCGTCTGCTCATATGTCTGCTCATACGACGGATCAGCCGCGGTGACAGAAGCCGCAAGAACCATGAAGCAACCGGCTAAGCCCGCTGCCAGACCGAGGTGACGCGTGGAC
>JABFSU010000135.1 GCA_013140455.1 Nitrospira sp.
ATCCCGCGATCGGCACACACCTTGGTCAAGGCGGCCGTCAACGTGGTCTTCCCGTGGTCCACGTGCCCGATCGTCCCAATGTTCACATGCGGCTTCTTCCGCTCAAATTTCGCCTTCGCCATAACCTACTCCCTCCCTCTACACCAACTAGACTCTATGATTATTCGCCCCGATATTTCGCGATGATCCCATCCGCAATTTGCCGAGGGACCTGATCATAGCGATCAAACTCCATGCTGTACGTCGCACGCCCCTGAGTCCGCGACCGAAGGTCCGTGGCATACCCGAACATTTCACTGAGCGGCACCGTTGCCTCAATAGCCTGGGCACCGGCCCGAACCTTCATACCTTGAACTTTTCCACGCCGGCCATTCAGATTGCCAATGACATCACCCATGAAATCCTGAGGCACGAGCACTTCGACCTTCATAATCGGCTCAAGCAATACCGGATCGGCTCGCTTACAGGCATCTGCAAACGCCATGGATCCGGCGATCTTGAACGCCATTTCATTGGAGTCAACGTCGTGATAGGAGCCGTATGTGAGCGTGACGCGAATGTCGCGCAAAGGATATCCAGCGATCACACCGGCATCCAGGCGTTCCTTCACGCCCTTCTCGACGGCTGGAATAAATTCCCTCGGAATCACACCACCGACGATCTTATTGACGAACTCAAAGCCCTTACCAGACTCAGAAGGCTCAACCGTGAGAACCACATGGCCATACTGTCCGCGGCCGCCGGTCTGCTTGACGTACTTCGACTCAGCCTCAGCCGACCGACGAATCGTTTCACGGAAAGCCACTTCAGGCTTACCAACATTGGCCTCAACCTTGAACTCACGAAGCATACGATCAACGATAATCTCAAGGTGCAACTCGCCCATACCGGCAATGATGGTCTGCGCGGTCTCTTCATCGGTACGAACTCTGAACGACGGGTCTTCCTGCGCGAGCTTCTGGAGCGCAAACCCCATCTTTTCTTGGTCAGCCTTCGTCTTCGGCTCAATTGCCATCGCAATAACCGGCTCAGGAAATTTCATGACTTCCAAGAGGACCGGCTGCTTTTCCTCTGACAGCGTATCTCCCGTCGTGGCACCCTTCAGACCGACAGCTGCAACAATGTCTCCCGCATATGCGACGTCGATCTCTTCACGTTTATTCGCATGCATCTTGAGCAATCGACCGATGCGATCCTTCGTCCCCTTCGTCACGTTCAACACGGGAGAGCCGGTCTTCAGCGTGCCTGAGTACACACGAAAAAACACCAGCTGACCGGCAAAAGGATCGGTCATCATCTTGAATGCAAGGGCAGAAAACGGATCGCTATCATCCGGCTTCCGCTCAACTTCTTTTCCTGTATTCGGATCAATACCCTTGACCGGAGGAATATCCAGCGGTGACGGCAAGTAGTCAACGACGGCGTCCAACAGTTGCTGCACACCCTTATTCTTGAAGGCCGAGCCACAGAGAACCGGAGTCACCTTCATTGCGATCGTCGCGGCCCTGATCGCCCGCTTAATCTCTTCTTCAGTCAACGAGTGCCCGTTGAGATACTTTTCCATGACCTGTTCATCGAACTCAGCGACGGCATCGATCATCTTCTCGCGATACTCCTTCGCCTGCTCAAGCAGATTCTCAGGAATCTCTCCGACAACATATTTCGCACCCAATGTCTCGTCGTCGTAGAAAAAACCCTTCATCTTCACCAAGTCAACAGTCCCGCGATACTCGCTCTCTCTTCCGATCGGAATCTGAATCGGAACAGGATTGGCACCAAGCCGGTCAATGATAGACTGAACACTGGCGAAGAATTCCGCGCCGATTCGATCCATCTTATTCATGAACGCAATGCGGGGGACCTGATACTTATCCGCCTGCCGCCACACCGTTTCAGACTGCGGCTCTACACCCTGGACCGAATCGAATGCCGCCACCGCTCCATCGAGCACGCGCAACGACCGCTCCACCTCAATCGTGAAGTCGACGTGGCCAGGCGTATCGATGATGTTGATGCGATGCTCGCGCCAAAAACAGGTCGTCGCAGCAGCCGTGATCGTAATTCCGCGTTCGCGCTCCTGCTCCATCCAGTCCATGGTGGCAGCGCCCTCATGGACCTCGCCGATCTTGTGCGTCATTCCCGTATAAAACAGAATGCGCTCAGTCGTCGTCGTCTTCCCGGCATCGATGTGAGCCATGATGCCGATGTTTCGCGTATGTTCTAATGATGTTTGACGAGCCACTTCATTCCCCTAAAAAACACATGTGCCACAAGTCAAGCCGAACTTCGCTGCTGCGACCCGCCAACACCCGAAACTGCGATTCGCAGCACGGCTCAACTGCAGCACAGTACGACGCTACCAGCGATAATGGGCGAATGCTTTATTCGCTTCCGCCATCCGATGCACGTCTTCCCGTTTCTTCACAGAAGCGCCGGTATTATTCGACGCATCCATCAATTCAGCAGCCAAGCGCTCCCGCATGCTCTTCCCGCCGCGAGTGCGAGAATATTCAGCCAGCCAACGAAGAGCCAAAGAGACCCTTCTCGCCGGACGGATCTCAACAGGAACCTGGTACGACGCACCACCGACACGCCTCGACTTCACCTCAACAATCGGCTTCACGTTATCAATGGCAGCTTTAAAAACCTTCAACGGATCATTCCCGGTCTTCTCCTGAATCGCGTCGAAGGCACCGTAGCAAATACGCTCTGCCGTGCTCTTCTTCCCACCGCTCATCAGCGTATTCACAAACTTCCCGACGAGCTTATCGCGATATCGCACATCAGGAAGGACTTCGCGCTGATCCAGAAATTTACTTCTTGGCATGTCAGGTACTCTTTCTCGTTAATCCAGAATTTACTTCGGACGCTTTGCACCGTACTTGGACCGGCTCTGCTTCCGATCAGCCACACCGACGGCGTCAAGCGCACCGCGCACCAAATGGTAGCGAACGCCGGGAAGGTCCTTTACGCGACCTCCGCGCACGAGCACAATGGAGTGCTCCTGCAAGTTGTGCCCGACACCAGGGATATACGTCGTGACTTCCATGCCGTTCGTCAATCGAACGCGAGCCACTTTACGCAACGCCGAGTTCGGCTTCTTCGGGGTCGTCGTATAAACACGGAGACACACTCCGCGCTTCTGAGGACACCCCTTGAGCGCCGGACTCTTCGTCTTCGCCTTGACGAGGTTTCGCCCTTTTCGCACTAACTGATTGATTGTCGGCATCGTGTTCTAACCCTTATCGCTTTCAAAAATTCACCGGGCTTCTTCCGCAAAGCCGTCGGATTATAGTGATGCAATTATCGCCTGTCAAGTCGCCCTAAGAACCGCTTGAATTCCACCACAATTACGAGCGCGCCGCGCCGTCACCGGCTGCCGCTGCCGTCCGCTCTTGTCCGATTTCAGCGCCACCGGAAGTCGCCGCCACCGCAACTGGAGCAGCCTTTTCACTGATGACGAACGTATCGCGATACTCTTCAAATCCAGCACCGGCCGGAATCAAACGACCGACGATGACGTTTTCCTTCAGTCCGAGCAGGCTGTCTTCACGCCCATTGATCGCCGCTTCAGTCAAGACACGCGTCGTTTCCTGGAACGATGCGGCGGAAATAAAGCTATCAGTGGTTAATGCTGCCTTAGTAATACCTAGGAGTACGGGCTTACCGAGCGCCGGCGTGCCGCCCTTTTCCAGCACGCGGTCATTGGCCTTCTCGAACAAAGCCTTGCTCACCTGGCTGCCCGGCAGGAATTCAGTATCGCCGGGATCTTCGATCCGCACCTTGCGCAACATCTGGCGCACGATGATTTCGATATGCTTGTCGTTGATGGTCACGCCCTGCAACCGATAGACGTCCTGCACTTCATCGACAAGATATTTCTGGAGCTCATTCGGCCCCAACACATCGAGAATATCGTGAGGATTGGCCGAGCCGTCCATCAACGGTTCACCGGCACGAACCCAGTCTCCTTCGTGTACATTGACGTGCTTACCCTTAGGGATAAGATATTCCTTCACGTCGCCCATCTTATTATCGACGAGCACTTTCCGCTGCCCCTTCACGAATCCACCGTAGGACACTTCACCGTCGATTTCGCTGATGACGGCTTGCTCCTTCGGCTTGCGCGCTTCGAACAGTTCGGCCACACGCGGCAGACCTCCGGTGATGTCCTTGGTCTTCGTCGTTTCGCGCGGGATCTTTGCCAGCACATCTCCGGGATGCACCGCCGCACCCTTTTCGACAAAAATATGGGCGCCGACCGGCAAGAGATAGCGGGCCACGTTCGCTCCCGCCGCAACCTTCGCCGTCTTTCCCCCATCGTCCTTAATCGAAATGCGCGGACGAAGCGTCGCACCGGAATGCTCGATGATCACTTTACGCGAGAGACCGGTGACCTCATCGAACTCATCCTTCATGGTCACGCCTTCGATGATGTCGCCGTAGGCAATCCGACCACCGACTTCCGTCAGAATCGTCAGTGAGTACGGATCCCACTCAACCAGCTTTTGACCGACTGCAATCTTATCGCCATCGCCGATCTTGATTTTGGCGCCATACACCACGGGATACTTCTCCCGTTCACGGCCGCTCTCATCGACGATCGCGATCTTGGCATTACGGCTCATCACCACCCACTCGCCTTCCTTATTCCGAACGGCGATTCCAGGGGTCGGGATGTCGGCATTCTTCTTCGCATCAAAGCTCAAGAACTTAATGCGACCGGCATGCTTCGCTTCGACGATTGTCTGCTCGACGACTTTGCTGGCCGTACCACCGATGTGGAACGTACGCATGGTCAACTGCGTTCCAGGCTCACCGATTGACTGCGCCGCAATGACGCCGACGGGCTCACCCTTCTCGACGAGTCGTCCACGAGCCAGGTCGCGGCCGTAGCAGGCCTGACAGACGCCGCGCGGCGCCTGGCATGTCAGCACAGACCGGATCTTGACACGTTCAACGCCGGCCTCAACGACCGCCTTCGTACGATCTTCGTTGATCTCTTCATTGCGCGACACGATGATTTCACCGGTCACGGGATCGCGGATATCTTCGGCGGCCAAGCGACCCAGCACACGCTCTTCCAACGGCTGAATGATTTCACCGCCCTCAATGAGGGGGCTCACCATAATGCCGTCGTGCGTGCCGCAATCGATCTCATAAATGATCACGTCCTGAGCGATGTCGACCAAGCGACGGGTCAAATACCCGGAGTTCGCGGTCTTCAACGCCGTATCCGCGAGACCTTTGCGGGCACCGTGCGTCGAAATGAAATACTGCAGCACCGTCAGTCCTTCGCGGAAATTCGCCGTAATAGGCGTTTCGATGATTTCACCCGACGGCTTGGCCATCAATCCGCGCATACCACCGAGCTGACGAATTTGCTGCGAACTGCCTCGCGCACCGGAGTCGGCCATCATGAAAATAGGATTGAAGGATTCGGCCTTGGCAGGATCGCCGCCGGCACCGAGCTCCTTCATCATTTCATTCGCGACCTGCTCCGACACGTGCGCCCAGATGTCGATGACTTTGTTGTAGCGTTCGCCATTGGTGATCAAACCCTCGGCGTACTGCTTCTCGATCTCGCCGACCTCATGCTGAGCCTTCTCAATGAACACACCCTTTTTCGTCGGGATGTGCATATTGTCGACGCAAATCGACACGCCGGCTCTCGTCGCATAGAAGAAACCGAGATCCTTAATCTTATCGAGGAACACGACCGTGTCACGATGACCGGTCTGCCGATAGACGGTGTCGATCAGCTTGGTCATTTCCTTTTTCGTCATCAGCTTATTGGCGCTGGCGAACGGCATGCTTGCAGGAAGGATTTCCGACAGGAGCACGCGTCCGACCGTACTCTGTACCAATACGCCGCCGAGACGCACCTTGATACGAGCATGCTCTTCGACTTCGCGCGCATCGTAGGCAATCCGCACTTCCTCGGGAGACCCGAAGATCTTATTCTCGCCTTTGACACCCACGCGCTCTTTGGTGAGCCAATACACGCCCAACACCATGTCCTGCGACGGCACCGCAATCGGCTTTCCGTTCGCCGGAGACAAGATGTTATTGATCGACATCATCAGGACGCGCGCCTCAACCTGCGCTTCGACAGACAGGGGCACGTGAACGGCCATCTGGTCTCCGTCGAAGTCCGCGTTGAACGCCGCGCAGACGAGCGGATGCAACTTGATGGCTTTGCCTTCAACCAAGACCGGATCAAATGCTTGAATACCGAGTCGGTGGAGAGTCGGTGCGCGGTTCAGCAACACCGGATGCTCGCGAATCACTTCGTCGAGCACGTCCCACACTTCAGGACGCTCTTTTTCAACCAGGCGTTTGGCGCTCTTAATCGTCGTCGCGGCACCGCGCTCTTCCAGCTTGTGGAAGATGAACGGCTTGAACAACTCCAACGCCATTTTCTTTGGCAGACCGCACTGATTCAGGCGGAGATCCGGTCCAACCACGATGACCGTACGGCCTGAATAATCGACGCGCTTTCCGAGCAAGTTCTGACGGAAACGGCCCTGCTTACCCTTGAGCATGTCGCTCAACGACTTGAGCGGACGCTTGTTGGGTCCACGAATCGCACGGCCTCGACGACCGTTATCGAACAAGGCATCAACAGCTTCCTGCAGCATGCGCATTTCATTGCGAATGATGACGCCAGGCGCCTTCAACTCCATCAAGCGCTTCAACCGGTTATTCCGGTTGATGACGCGGCGATACAGGTCGTTCAGATCGGAGGTCGCAAACCGGCCACCATCCAGCGGAACCAGCGGGCGCAATTCCGGCGGCAAAACCGGGATCACGTCCATGATCATCCATTCCGGCTTGTTGCCGGACTTGCGGAACGCCTCCAACACCTTTAACCGCTTTGCATACTTCTTCTTCAAGGCCGCCGACGCCGACGTCTTCGCCTTGATCTGAATCTCATCCCACAAGCTATTAATGTCGATCTTGCGCAGCAGGTCGCGAATAGCTTCAGCCCCGATGCCGACCTTGAAGCCGCTGGAGCCGAATTCAGACTGCAAGGTGCGCAGCTTGTCTTCCGGAACCAATTCTTTTTCAGAGAGATCCGTCGATCCCGGATCGACGCAGACATAGCTCTCGAAATAGAGAATCTTCTCGAGCTGCTTCAAGCTCATATCGAGCAACGTTCCGATACGGCTCGGCACACCTTTGAGGAACCAGATGTGCGCGACCGGCGCGGCCAACTCGATATGCCCCATGCGCTCGCGGCGCACTTTAGACTGAATGACTTCGACGCCGCACTTGTCGCAGACGATCCCGCGATGCTTCATGCGCTTATACTTGCCGCAATTGCACTCCCAGTCCTTGATCGGACCGAAAATCTTCGCGCAGAAGAGGCCGTCCTTTTCCGGCTTGAATGACCGGTAATTGATCGTCTCCGGCTTCTTCACTTCGCCGTAGGACCAGGACCGGATTTTCTCGGGCGATGCAATGCGAATCCGCATCGAATCGAACGACACCGCATCACGCGGCTTCTCAAACAATGTATATACGCCTTCCAATGTAGGACCTCCTCTGATACCGGCTTTCAACCGGCACACAAGTGGTTAGTCTTGCGACTTCAGCAACTCGACGTCGAGCCCCAAACTCTGCAACTCTTTGACCAAGACATTAAACGATTCGGGCAACCCTGGTTCGAGGAATGGTTCGCCCTTCACAATTGCTTCATACATGCGCGACCGGCCCGGTACATCATCGGACTTGACGGTCAAGAACTCTTGTAGCGTCGACGCAGCGCCATACGCCTGCAAGGCCCAGACTTCCATTTCTCCCAGCCGCTGACCGCCGAACTGAGCCTTACCGCCCAAGGGCTGCTGCGTCACGAGAGAATAGGGCCCGATGGACCGTGCGTGAATCTTGTCGTCCACCAAGTGGTGGAGTTTCAGGACGTACATGTAGCCGACGGTGACCGGACTGGCAAAGGTCTCTCCGGTTCGCCCGTCAACCAAGGTGCTTTGTCCGCTCGGCGGCAATTTGGCCTTCGTGAGCAGATCCTTGATTTCTTTTTCCGAGGCCCCGTCGAACACGGGACTGGCCACCTTGATCCCCAGCGCCTTGGCCGCCCACCCGAGGTGCGTCTCCAAGATCTGCCCCACGTTCATACGTGAGGGCACGCCGAGAGGATTCAAGACGATCTCGACCGGTGTGCCATCCGGCAAATAAGGCATATCCTCTTCCGGCAACACGCGCGACACGACACCCTTGTTTCCATGTCGTCCCGCCATCTTGTCGCCGACCTGAATCTTGCGCTTCATCGCGACATACACCTTCACCAGCTTGATCACGCCAGGAGGCAATTCATCGCCGCGCTTCAGACGTCCGACTTTCTCGTCATACAGCGTCTGGAGAATCTCGATTTGCTCCTTCGCCCGCCGCTCCACATCTTCGAGTTCCTTCTGCTCGTCCGGATCGCTCAAGATGATGTGGCGCACAGTATCGTCAGGGAGCCGCTTGAGAATCTCGGCTGTCAGCTTGCCCTTCTTCTTTAGAATGACATCGCCGGTATCCGGATCCATCAAATCACGACCGACTACTTTACCGAGCAGGAGCTTACGAATCTTCTTCGTCTTCTCTTCATCGATAATACGCAGCTCTTCATGATGATCGCGCTGCAGCTTCATCTGGTCGTCGCTCTCGATGCTCTTGGAGCGCTCGTCTTTATCCAGTCCTTTGCGGGAGAAAATCTTGACGTCGACCACGATCCCTTCGACACCCGGCGGAACGGTCAGCGACGTGTCTTTCACATCGCCGGCCTTTTCACCGAAGATCGCCCGCAGCAACTTCTCTTCCGGCGTCAACTGAGTCTCACCCTTGGGCGTGACCTTGCCGACCAGAATATCGCCCGGCTTCACTTCAGCGCCGATGCGAATAATGCCGCTCTCATCGAGATTGCGAAGCGCTTCCTCGCCGATGTTGGGAATATCGCGGGTCACCTCTTCCTTGCCCAGCTTCGTATCCCGCGCTTCCAGCTCAAACTCTTCAATATGAATGGACGTAAACGCGTCTTCGCGAACCAGCTTCTCGCTCAAGAGAATGGCGTCTTCGAAGTTGTATCCACCCCAGGGCATGAAGGCCACCAGAATGTTCTTCCCCAAAGCCAATTCTCCATGATCGATGGCTGGACCATCGGCCAAGACCTGTCCAACCTTCACGGGCTGCCCCAATCGCACCACCGGCGTCTGGGTAATACAGGTGTTCTGGTTGGAGCGCTGGAACTTGATCAGGTCATACACATCCAGACCCGAATCTTTCCCCTTGCGCCCTTCCTTGCCCTCAGCACGGACTACGATACGAGTCGCATCCACGCTCTCGACCACTCCGGGCCGACGCGCCTGGACCACGTAGCCTGAATCTCTGGCCACAACGGCTTCCATACCGGTTCCAACGAGCGGTGAGTCTGATGTGACCAACGGCACCGCCTGGCGCTGCATGTTGGATCCCATCAAGGCACGGTTCGCGTCGTCGTGTTCGAGAAACGGAACCAACGCGGTCGCGACACTGACCACCTGCTTCGGCGAGACGTCCATGTAGTCGATCTTGTCCGGCGTCGCCGTGACGAAGTCCCCGCCATGACGCGCTGTAATCATTTCAGAGGTCAAACGCCCGCCGTTATCGACGGTCGAGTTGGCCTGCGCGATGAGATACTTATCGCCTTCGATCGCCGAGAGGAATTCGATCTCGTCGGAGACGCGCCCCTTCACTACCTTCCGATACGGCGCCTCGATGAACCCGAACTGATTGATCCTGGCATATGTTGCCAGAGACGTAATCAGACCGATGTTCGGACCTTCCGGCGTTTCGATCGGACAAATACGGCTATAGTGAGACGGGTGCACGTCGCGGACTTCAAATCCGGCACGCTCACGAGTCAGACCACCCGGACCAAGTGCCGACAAGCGACGCTTGTGGGTAATCTCAGCTAACGGATTCGTCTGGTCCATGAACTGCGACAGCTGACTGCTGCTGAAAAATTCTTTCACCGCTGCGACGACCGGCTTTGCATTAATGAGATCGTGAGGAAGCACCGTCTCCATATCCAGGAGATTCATGCGTTCCTTGATACTCCGCTCCATCCGCACGAGCCCGAGCCGGAATTGATTCTCCAACAGTTCGCCGACCGAACGCACACGACGATTGCCCAAGTGGTCGATATCGTCGATGTCGCCTTTACCCATCTTCAGATTCACGAGATAGCGGATGACCTCGACGATATCCTGCGCGGTCAAGGTTCGCTGCTCGAGCGGCAGATCCAGCGTCAGCTTGCTGTTCAGCTTGAGCCGACCCACCGGAGACAGATCGTACCGTTTGGAATTCAAGAACAGATTGTCGAACAACGCACGGGCCGTCTCGACAGAAGGAGTCTCACCCGGACGCAAGCGGCGATAGATCTCGACCATCGCTTCTTCTTTGGTCTCGATCTTTTCCATTTCGAGCGTGTCGAGAATGACCGGCGTTGCAGTCGCCGTGTCGAAATAGATGACCTTGAACTCTTCGACGTCGCTTTCGAGGATCTTCTCGACGATCTCCGCCGTCAGCCGCTGATTCTTCTCGGCAATCTTGTTCTTCTTGGCATCCACGATTTCCGTCAAGATCGCACGACCGACCAGCTCTTCAGGAGTCAGCGGAATCTCTTTCACGCCCGCGGCCTTCAGCTTGGCGATGAGCCCCTTGGTCAGCTTGGCTCCCTCGCGCACGAGCGGTTCCTTACTCCCCTTTTCTGTGACCTCGGCAGAGGCTCGAAGCCCCTGATGAATATCGGCGTCCAGCTTCCGGAACAGCTTGCCCTTCACCAGCCGAATTTCTTCGACGGGGTAATACATCTTGAGCAAGTCGTCGCTGGAAAAATTAAAAGCCTTCAGCAGAATCGTCGTCGGCATTTTCCGCCGACGGTCGATCCGCACATAGAGGATGTCCTTCGCATCGAACTCGAAGTCGAGCCAGGATCCTCGATAGGGGATAATGCGCGCCGAGTACAACACCTTCCCGCTGGCATGAGTCCGCCCCTTGTCGTGGGTGAACGATGCGCCAGGCGAACGGTGCAGCTGACTCACGACGACCCGCTCGGTCCCGTTGATAATGAACGTGCCGCGCTCAGTCATCAGCGGCAATTCGCCGACATAGACTTCCTGCTCGCGGACGTCCAGCACCTTCTTTCGTGGGCCTTTATCTTCTTTATCGAACACGACCAGGCGCACGCGAAGCTTGAGCGGGACCGCGAAGGTCATGCCCTGTTCAATGCACTCCCGCTCGTCGTACTTGGGCGTCCCCAGGGTATAGCTGGAGAACTCCAGTACAGCCGTATTGTTGTAGTCAGGAATCGGGAAGACACTGGCCAGCGCGGCCTGCAAGCCCTGATCCTTACGGCGCTCGGGCTCGACTTCCATTTGCAGGAACTCTTCGTACGAGCGCTTTTGAATTTCAATCAGGTCAGGGATAGCGATGCTGGCCCGGATGCGTGAGTAATCTTTCCGTTCGACGAACTCCTGAAGAGTCGTTTCGGGCATGCGCACTCCTCCACACACTATGGTTGGCTTCGGGTGCCGTCAGTTGGGACAGCACCCGAAGACGATCGGACAATGCTGCTTACTTAATCTCGATCTTGGCACCGCTCTCTTCGAGCTTCTTCTTCATGGTGTCGGACTCTTCCTTGGTCGCGCCGGTCTTCACGGGCTTCGGCGCGCCTTCCACGAGATCCTTCGCTTCCTTCAGTCCGAGGCTCGTCAACTCACGCACCACCTTGATGACCTGGATCTTCTTGTCGGCAGGAGCCGACACGAGGATCACGTCGAACGAGGTCTTCTCTTCGACAGCGGCAGCGGCACCGGCAGCCGGAGCTGCGGCCATGGCGACAGGCGCCGCGGCGGTGACGCCAAAGCGGGTCTCCAAGCCCTTCACCAACTCCGCCAAGTCGAGCACGCTCATGCCCTCAATGGCCTTGATCAATTCTTCCTGCGAAAATTTTGTAGTGGTAGCTGACATGTCTCCCTCCCCTTTCTTTTTGTCCTGAATGGCTGCAACAACTCGCACAAATTTTGACAATACTGCGCTCAATGTATAGACCACGCCGCGTATCGGTCCTTGCATGGCCGACAACAACATAGCAATGAGCACTTCCTTCTTGGGAAGCTTGGCAATAGCCGCGAGATCCGCCGCCTGCACGAGCTTCCCTTCCAACACGCCGACCGTGACCTTGATTTTCTCTTCCCGCTTCTCCGCCCCGATCCAATCCCGCAAGACCTTGGCGGGCAAGACAGGATCGTCGTATCCGATCACCATTCCCGTCGGGCCCTTGAGATGCGCCTTGAGTCCGGCCAAACCGGTCCCCTCGGAAGCCCGAATCGCAAGAGTGTTCTTCATGATCCGGTACTCGGCCTTCACCCCGCGCAACTGCTTGCGCAGTTCGGTGACTTGGTTCACCGGAAGGCCGACGGATTCGGTCAAGATCGCGATTCTTGCACGGCCGAAAATCTCGGCAAGTTCCGCAACCGCTGGTGCTTTAAGATCCTTCTTCATACCTGACCCTTTCTCTCCAGACGCCGGCCACACCGGCGCTCGCTTAACTCCACTGCTTGGTCAACGCCATCGCATCCAACTGCACTCCAGGACCCATGGTGCTGGAAATCGTGGCGCTCTTCAGATAGCGGCCCTTGCAGGACGCCGGCTTCGCCTTGATGACGGATTCAAGAATGGCCGAGGCGTTGTCGTACAGCTTGTCGATGTCAAACGACACCTTGCCGACCGCCACCTGCACGATACCCGCCTTCTCGACCTTGAACTCGACCCGGCCCTTGCGAATCTCCGCCACAGCCTTCCCGACTTCGAACGTCACGGTGCCGGTCTTCGGATTCGGCATGAGTCCGCGCGGCCCGAGCTGCTTTCCCAACTTTCCCACCGATGCCATGAGATCCGGCGTGGAGATGGCATAGTCGAAATCCATCCATCCGCCCTTGATCTTCTCCATGAGATCGTCGGATCCCACGTAGTCGGCGCCGGCCTGACGCGCCTCCTGCTCCTTGTCTCCCTTGGCGAATACCAGGACACGGACCTTCTTGCCCGTCCCATGCGGCAACGCCGTCGTGCCCCGCACCATTTGGTCGGATCGCTTCGGATCGACACCCAACCGCAAGGCAATATCGACCGACTCATCGAACTTCGCATAGGCCGACTTCTTGACGACGTCGACGGCTTCACGCAAGGCGTACATGCGCGGTTCGACCTTCTCCAACGCGGCCTTCATCTTCTTTCCCATACCTCGTACTCCTTCTTCCCGAACGCTATCCGCGCTATCCCTGTACTACGACACCCATACTTCTGGCCGTCCCGGCAATAATCTTGATCGCCCCTTCCAGGTCGGCCGCATTCAAATCGGATTGCTTCTTCTGGGCGATTTCGCGCAGCTGAGCCTGAGTGATCTTTCCGACTTTATCTTTTTGCGGCACGCCCGATCCCTTGATAATGCCTGCCGCTTTCTTCAACAGATCCGACGCCGGGGGCGTCTTCATAATGAAGGTAAAGGAGCGATCCTTATACACGGTGATGACCACCGGAATAATGCTGTCGCCTTCCTTCTGGGTCTTCGCGTTGAACTGCTTGCAGAACTCCATAATGTTGACGCCGTGCTGACCGAGCGACGGGCCGACGGGAGGAGCCGGATTGGCCTTCCCAGCAGGAATCTGCAACTTGATGAGAGCGGATACTTCCTTTGCCATGTGAATCTCCTCAGAACGTCAGCGCTGCCACGTTCAACGGCAACAACGGCACACCTTAAATTCGCTCAACCTGCAGGAACCCCAGTTCCACCGGCGTCGAGCGTCCGAAAATACTGACCATCAACTTCAACCGACTGTGATCCTGATCCACCTCGTCCACCAACCCGTTGAAACCCAGGAACGGGCCGTCGACGATGCGAACATTGTCGCCCTTGATGAACTTGACCTGCTCGCGCGGCCCGGACTGTCCGGCATCGACCTGCTTGAGCAGCGACTCCACTTCCTCGGTCGTCAGTGGAAGCGGGAGCGCACCACCTCCGACAAATCCGGTGACCTTCGGGGTCTCCTTGATCATCTGCATCGTCTCGTCCTGCAACGGCGTCTCCAGCTCAACCAACACATAGCCGGGGAAAAACTTCCGTCGCGACGTCCGCCGCTTCCCGTCCTTGATTTCAATCACATCCTCGGTCGGAACCAGGACCTGACCGAGCTTCTCAACGAGCCCCATCTGATTGGCTCGCTCTAAGAGGCTGGTCTTCACGCGTCCCTCAAACCCCGCGTACGTATGAATGACGTACCAGTTTTTTGTCATGCCCCACCCTCAGGTCAAGAAATCAGGACGCGCCTCCGCGAGACGCACATCCGTCGAACGATCAAATAATCTTACTGACCAGCCACACCAGAAACGAGTCGATCATCGACAAATAGAGCGACATCAGGATGCAAAACACAATCACCACAGTCGTTGAACCGATGGTTTCAGCTCTGGTCGGAAACGACACCTTCTTCAACTCCGCGCGAACTTCCGCGAGGAACAGCTTTATGGATTCAGTCATCCGCTTGAACATCGGCCCCTCCACCTCTCCAACCCATCATCCAGCACAGCCCCGCAACCATCACACCGCTCCCGAGCATGCTCAGTGTGGCAGGGGCACTAGGATTTGAACCTAGACCATCGGTTTTGGAGACCGAGGTGCTGCCATTGACACCATGCCCCTACAGGATCTGCATCGCCGGTACGACACCGGCTTCAGCCTACTTCACTTCTTTATGGGCAATATGCTTCCGACAGAACTTACAGAACTTATTCCGCTCCAACCGGTCAGGATCGTTCTTCTTATTCTTGTTGGTCGAATAGTTCCGCTGCTTGCAGACCGTGCACGCTAAATCGATAACCTCACGCATCTCACTCTCCTCGTTAGGCGAATACGCTCATGGGCTAAGAAAGAGGGACCGAAACGACCACCTCGCTCTTCAGACCGTCGTTACGCCAGAATTTCGGTGACCACGCCGGAGCCGACCGTCTTACCGCCCTCACGGACCGCGAAGCGGAGCCCCTGCTCCATGGCGATCGGGCTGATCAATTCGCCCGTCACACTCACGTTATCCCCCG
>JABFSU010000060.1 GCA_013140455.1 Nitrospira sp.
ATGATAAGAATGTGGCGACCAGCCGCTTGATCGGCGCCAATAAGCGGTTTATCGAAGAGCATATTCCCCATCTGTCTTCACTGCTGGTCGATCAGGCGGCAGATCTCGTGGATGCGGCCCAAGTCGTTGTCGTCGGATATGCGTCGGCCGAGTTTCTGCCGGCGTTGAAACGCATGCGGGCGGACCAGCTGATTATCGACTTGGCGCGGATCGAAGGACGGGAAGGTCTGACCGCGTCCTACGATGGTATTTGTTGGTGATGAGGCAAGAACGGTGCGTTGTCCGACGAGCAGTTTGCGATGAAAATACTAGTGTTGGCTCCAGATATCCCCGCGACGTCAAAGATGCCCGGATCTCCACGTCTTTTCAATCTCTGTCGGGAACTCTCCCGGCAACACGAGCTATTTCTACTCACCTATTGTTCTTCCGGTGAGCGGTATCAGTCCTTCCTGAACGATTCAACGGCTGCCAAAGTGTTTTCGACGATTGAGGTATTGCCTGATCCGCCGGCCATGACTTGGTGGGGGCAACAGTGGCATCGACTGCATTTGGCCGCCAGTTTTGAAACGCGCTTCCGGTTCCCGGAGTATTACCGGGCAATTCGTAGCAGGGTTCGCGAGATGAGTGTCCTGAATCGCTGCGATCTGATTTATGTCGACTTGCTCCCAATGGGTCAGTACGTTGATCCGGGACTCGGCGTTCCCGCATTTATCGACCTGCATGATTCGATGACACTCATGGCCAGGAGAGTGCTCAAGACGACCAGAGGGTGGCGGCAGCATCTCGCCATCTCCGTCCACCTGTTGAAAATACAGCAGCTGGAGGGTTCCCTCGGGCGGAAGTTCGGCCTGGTAGTTACAAACTCTTCAGTCGATGAACAGGTGATCGGCGAGCTCTCAACGGGAATCAACACCCTCACGATTACGAACGGCGTCGATATGGGGTATTTTGCTCCGGACCATTCGCGTGTCGATGCCGACAAGATTGTTTTTACCGGTGTGATGGGGTATGGCCCCAATGAAGATGCGGCCCTATTTTTTGCGCGAGAGATTTTCCCTCTGGTTCTTGAACAACGTCCCAAGGCAGAGTTCTGGATCGTCGGTAGTGATCCGACGGACCGGGTCAAGGATCTGGGACGAACTCCCGGCGTTCATGTGACCGGAAAAGTTGATGACGTGCGGCCCTATCTCAGTCGGGCTGGGGTATTCGTGTGCCCGTTGAGATATGGGTCCGGGGTAAAGAACAAGATTCTTGCGGCTATGGCGATGCAGAAACCGATCGTCGCGACATCGCTGAGCATAGATGGGTTGGATCTCGCCGACAATCGAGAGGTGCTGCTCGCCGATGAACCTCGGGTATTTGCAGAGAAAGTTGTCGGATTGCTTGCGGATCCGAAAGCTGTCAGTCGGCTCGCGGGCAATGGATTGGCCCGTGTTCAAAGTCAGTATTCGTGGGCTGCGATGGGCCAGGCGTTAGAGAAGGCCATTCAGACTGTCATGGAGTCTCGCAAGGCCTGTGGACGGCAGGTAGTCTAGAACCTCTCCTTCACGTTCCTGAATGCGCGACAAGGCGGGACACCGTGAACATCGTACTCCTCCAGGATTCCTATGATGAAGCTTTGTGGGATCAGTACGTACTGAATCACCCGCGGGCGTCAGGCTATCATCTGCTCGCCTGGCGGGGTGTCATTCGAAAAGTATTTGGCCATCCTGCGCCCTATCTGATGGCGAAGGATGAAGAGGGGAAAGTCCGCGGTGTCCTTCCCTTGGTCTTCACAAAGAGTCCGATGTTCGGGCGATTCCTCACGTCGATGGCATTCTTCAACTATGGCGGAGTCTTGGCTGATGATGTGGATGCGGCCCACGCGCTGCTGAACGCCGCGGCGGTTACGGCTCAGGAGGTGGGAGCCGCTCATATCGAACTGAGACAGGATGAGCCTCTGGCAACTGAGTGGCCCGTCCGATCGAAAAAAGTATCGATGCGGCTGGCTCTGCCGCCGGACTATGAAACCTTACTAAAGGCCTTTCCCTCCAAGCTGCGCAGCCAGGTGCGGCGGGCGCAGAAGGAGGGTATGGATGTCAGGATTGGTGGTGCGGAGCTGCTGGGGGATTATTATCATGTATTCGCCCGATGTATGCGGGACCTCGGTACGCCCGTGTACGAGAAAGGCTTCTTTGAGGCCATTCTTGAGACTTTTCCCAAAGAAGTGCGACTGTGCGTAGTCTCGCTCAATGGAGCTCCTCTTGCCTCTGGGCTTTTGTACGGCTTTCGAAGTACGCTGGAAATCCCGTGGGCTGCGTCAGACAAGCGGTTCAGCCGACTGGCTCCCAACATGCTTTTGTATGGGGCGGTCTTGGAGTTTGCCTGTCGAGAGGGATTCAAAGAGTTTGATTTTGGCCGATCCTCAGTCGATAGCGGAACGTATCGTTTCAAAGCGCAATGGGGCGCGCAGCCTCACCAGTTGTATTGGTATTACTGGCTCTCCAATGGGCGCACGATTCCGGAATTGAATCCGGATAATCCCAAGTACAAGGCGGCCATTGCGGCATGGAAATGCCTTCCTGTGCCTGTCGCCAATCTGGTTGGCCCATATCTGGTGAAGTATCTGCCATGACGCCGCAGCGAACTATCCCTCCGACAGCTGCTCCACTTCCATTTGGGAATCTCCTTTGCTCCGTCGGTAGTCTCTGGGGTGGCAAGAAGTACCGAGCGCGTCTGGTCAGTGAGCTGAAGGCCCACTATGTCGCGCGCGCGGCCTTTCTGGTGTCGTCCGGGAAAGCGGCTCTGACGGTCATTCTCAAAGCGCTGGCAGTCGCGAGCAACAGGCGGCAGGTGATCATTCCCGCCTATACGTGTTTTTCTGTCCCGTCCGCGATCGTGAAAGCCGGCCTGGAGGTCGTGCCCTGTGATGTGGATCCGAACACACTCGATTTTAAATTTGCCGAGCTTGAGGAATTGCTTAACGAAAACGTTCTCTGTGTCGTGTCAACTCATCTATTTGGCCGTCCCGCGGATACAGGACGTGTGAAACAATTGTGCGAGGGGAAGGGCATCTTCGTGGTCGAGGATGCTGCACAGGCGATGGGAGGTCAGGTAGGCGACCGTCTTCTTGGAACGATCGGGGATGTGGGGTTCTATAGTCTGGGCCGTGGGAAAAATATGACCTGTGGCACAGGAGGAATCATTTTGACCAGCTCTGCTCCGATCGCGGAAGCGATCGAAGCGGAGTACGCGAGTTTGCCAGAAGCCTCTTGGCTTGATGTTGTTCGCAATTGGCTGGAGCTCCTCGTGATGCGCATCTTTATCCATCCGGCGTTGTACTGGTTTCCCGCGGGGCTCCCCTTCCTCGGGTTGGGTGAAACCAAGTTTTACACGGACTTTCAGATGTTTCGAATGGATAATGTTCGGGCGCATTTGCTCAATGGCTGGCAACGGAGATTGGCGCGAGCGAATCAGGATCGGTCTTCCCGTGCGCGGTGGCTCATTGAAGGGCTGGATCTCGTCCGGAAGGGCGTACAGCCGATCATGGGAGAGGGCTCGCTCTTTCTCCGGCTGCCTGTGCTAGTGAGAGGCCGAGAAGCCAAAGAGGCTGTCTGTCGGCTGAGTCGTGAGCAGGGGGCGGGGCTGAGTCCCAACTATCCGGCGACCATTCAGGAAATACCGGAATTGGCCGGACAATTGGCAGGCCGGAGGTACCCCGGCGCTCAGGAAGTCGTTGATCGATTAGTCACCTTGCCCACGCATCAGTTTGTGTCGGAGCAGGACCGTCTGAAGATCGACCGTGTGCTGGGTGTCCAGGTGGAGCTCTCAGTTCCTGGTAATACTGTGGGCGGAGATCCGGTCACCCGGGGTGCCGGTCATCCTCACGTCCACGTCAGAAACCAGCGGAATGGCGCCTCATGACACTTTCTAATTGCATGCTCTCGATATTCTGGGCGTCGGTCACGTTCGTATTCTATGCCTATATGGGGTATCCGCTGCTGCTGATGGCGATCGGAGTCCTGCGCAATCGTCCGGTGAGGAAAGCCCCGAACCACCCGATGGTCTCCTTGATTATCACGGCCTATAACGAGGAGAAACGGATTCGGGAAAAGTTGGATAATACGCTTCGGCAAGATTACCCCCGCGAGCGCCTCGACATTGTCGTGGCGTCCGACTGCTCCACAGACGGAACCGACGACCTGGTCCGCTCGTATGGGCCGTCCGGAGTTCGATTAGTTCGGTCGGTTGTGAAGGGCGGGAAGGAGGCGGCGCAGAAACTCGCCGTCGAGTCGACGACCGGAGAGATTCTGGTATTTTCTGATACGGCCACGATGCTTGAACCCCAGGCCATTTCTACGATTGTACGGAACTTTGCGGACCCGACGGTCGGCTGCGTGAGCAGCGTGGACCGGTTTATCGACGTGGATGGAGCGGTGAGCGGGGAAGGCGCGTACGTTCGCTACGAGATGCTTCTCCGGAACCTCGAAACGCGAGTCAATACGCTGGTAGGACTGAGCGGGTCTTTCTTTGCCGCCCGTCGAACCGTGTGCCAGAACTGGGCGCCGGATCTCCAGAGCGACTTCAACACGCTTCTCAATAGTGTCAGGCTAGGGCTTCGCGGGGTGGCGGATCCGGAGAGTATCGGGTTCTACAAGAATCTGGCCGACCCAAAGAAGGAATATGAGCGCAAGGTCCGCACCATTGTTCGAGGGATCTCCGTGTTTATGAAGAGTTTGTCCCTCCTTAATCCGTTCCGGTATCACCTGTTCGCCTGGCAACTGATCAGTCATAAACTGTGTCGGTGGCTGGTGCCTTTCGCAATGATTGGGGCGTTGGCGGCCAACGCCATGCTCGCGTCATCGTCTCTGTTCTATCAAAGCACATTGATGACCCAAGTGGGGTTTTATGCCGTGGCGCTTGCTTATCTTGTCACCACACGGTTGCCGAGTTTAGGCGTACTGCGGATCCCGTCATTTTTCGTGATGGTGAACGTCTCGATACTCGACGCCTGGATCCGCTATTGCCGTGGGGAACGCATCGTGTCGTGGACTCCTTCTAAGCGATAACGTGTTTTGGCTGTACAGAAAGGGCTAACCGATGGAGAATGTTGAGGTAACGAACAAAACGCTCCGCCAGTTCGGTCTCATGGCCGGCGGGGTCTACATGGTGATCGGGCTGTGGCCGTTTCTCTGGCGGCAGGAGGCCATACGAGATTGGGCGGTGGTGCTCGGTGCGCTCTTGTCTGTGGCTGGACTCGCCGTGCCGGCAATCTTGAAGTACCTGTATCAAGGGTGGATGTGGGTCGGGCATGTGATGGGATGGATCAATACCCGCATTATTTTAGGCGTCCTATTTTATGGGATTGTGACGCCGATGGGTCTAGTGATGAAGCTGGCGGGCCGCGATCCCATGTGTCGAGGATTTGACCCCGATGCGCCGACATACCGGGTGATTCGCACCCCTAGACCGGCGGCTCATATGAAGAACATGTTTTGAACGGATCTATTTCCAGGAGGACGACAGATGGGCGATTTTATTCAAGAGTTGTGGGCGTTCATGAAAGAGCGGAAAAAATTCTGGCTCCTGCCGATTATTCTCGTGCTCGTTTTGCTCGGCAGTCTGATTGTCTTGACCCAGGGGTCGGCCGTCGCGCCCTTTATCTATACGCTGTTCTAAGTCATATAGGGGAATCACTGTGACAAGACCACCACCGACGCTTCTTTGCGTTGGCAACTTTCCGGCCAACAAGGGATATGCGTGGGACTACATCGAAAGTCTATATGCTGGTATTGCAGATCGCCTTCTCGCTAAAGGGTTTCGGACTTTGGTCGCTTATCCAGTTATCCGTGAATCCCCACGGACGCTTGCAGGAAGTGCTGCGCAACCTATCCTTCTTAATGCCAGCCTGAACTCGAAGGAGTCCTTGCGGGGGGCTGTGGATCTCATCCGACGCGAAAACGTTCAGGTCGTTTACTTTACGGATCAACCGGCATACTCTCCGAAGTATCTTCGACTTCGACGGGCTGGTGTCCGGTACATCGTTGTTCACGACCATACCTCAGGGGCGAGAACAAAGCCCCAAGGTATTAAACGGTATGTCAAATGGCTGCTTACGCGAGTTCCTGGGTTTCTCGCAGACACTGTGGTCGCTGTGAGTGATTATGTCGCCCGCCGCCAAATCGAGATAGGTCTTGTTCCGCCTGGCCGGGTGATCCGCGTCTGGAATGGGCTTCCAGTTCCACCGCTTGCTCCCACGGCAAGCGACCGTGTGCAGAAGATGTTAGGCATTGAGAGCGGTCGTCCGTTAATCGCATGTGCGTGCCGCGCCACTCCGGAGAAGGGGGTTAGTTTCCTATTTCATGCGTTCAACAAGATTTCCCTGAAAAACATGAAAGGCCTTCGTCCCGTACTAGTCTATGTGGGTGATGGCCCACAATTTAGTGAATTGCAGGCCCTCCGGAATACTCTTCAGTGTTCCAAAGATATCTATCTTCTCGGTTATCGTAAGGATGCGATTTCAATCTTGGAGGGTGCAGATTTGTGCGTGGTTCCATCGATTTGGCAAGAGGCCTTTGGACTGTCAGTGCTTGAGACTATGGCGCTTGGGCGGCCTGTAGTCGGAACGAGAGTAGGAGGTATTCCTGAGATTATTGAGCATGACAGGACTGGACTGCTCGTCCCTCCCTCTGATGACACTGCTCTTGCCGAGGCGATAGAAGATTTACTCGTGGATCCAATTCGTGCAGGGCGACTAGGGATGGCCGCCCGCCAGCGCGTTACAGACGTTTTTACACCGGAGCAGCAATTGGCTAGTTTGACTGCTATCGTAGCGAAAGGCTTTGGCTGCCATTAGATATGAGTGAAGTGGGCCTACCTGTCTAAACGGATTTTGCTCATGAACCCTGGTGAAGACGCGGAAAAAATTCTGGCTCCTGCCGATTATTCTCGTGCTCGTTTTGCTCGGCAGTCTGATTGTCTTGACCCAGGGGTCAGCCGTCGCGCCCTTTATCTATACGCTGTTCTAACAGGATGCGGAAAAAGTCTGCCAGCGGCGTTCTCGCATCGCGCAGAGGCTCAACGTGCAGCGCAGAGTGCGCGGATTCGCCTCTTCGCTCGCTGCGGCCTTGCTGGACGGCCTTTTGCGCAACCTGCGGGCTATTCCGGCGCCGACATGGCGAGTGAGTTGGCCGCGGTGCGTTGTGCAGCAAACGAGTTTTTCCGCAGCCTGCTAAGCCTGACGGTCTGCGAAGCATGCGACGTTCTGCGCAGGACGGTCTGATGGCGCATTGGGGGTGATGGTGTGATCGCACGTCTCAAGGCCGCAACCTGGAGGGCATTAGGCGGACTCTATTCTGTTTCCGGGCTTTCACAGTTCCGGCATCAGGGGCGCGCGATCGTGCTGACCTATCACCGGGTTGTGCCTCAGAAGGTGGTGGAACGTCAGCACATTCAGCCTGGCATGTATATGCTGGAGGAGACTTTTGCCGCACACATCGCCTATCTTCGGGAGCGCTTCACCATTCTTTCCTTGGATGAGCTGCTGGACCTTTGGCGGACGAATCAGTTCAAGCGCGACCGGTCCTACTGTGTCATCACCTTTGATGATGGATGGAGGGATAACTATCAGTTCGCCTTTCCTATCCTGAGAAGGTCTGCGGTCCCGGCGACGATCTTTCTTGCGACTGATTTTATTGGAACAACTCGATGGTTTTGGCCGGATCGAATGATGTCGATTTTGGAGCGGGCCAGAGCCCAGGCGAGTGACCCGACTACTCGTCATCAAGTATCAGCGATGTTAGCCGATACGGTCGGAGTCCGTCAGTCCGCTGATGATGGGAGCTTCGTGCTCGCAAAATCAGGTAGGCCGATTGACTCTGGTGCGATCATTGAACTCTGTAAAGAAGTAGAGGTCGATGAGATTGAAGATCTCATTGACCGCCTCGGTCGTGTTCTCTGCCTCGCCGGTCCTTCGGAGCGGGTGCTTCTTGATTGGACTGAGGTGAGCGAGATGGCCGCCCAGGGTGTGTCATTTGGGTCGCATTCCTGCTCGCATCGGATTTTGACTAACATTCCGTTGCCGGAGGTCAGTCGCGAGTTAATCGAGTCACGAAATACGATGCTTCAACACGGAGTCACTCCATCCTCGGCATTCTGCTACCCCAATGGAAATTTCAACCCGGGTATTCAGGAACTGGTCAGGGAGAGCGGGTATCGCGCGGCTGTTGGTTGTGAGATAGGGTTGGAGGGTGATCGCCCAGAAGATCCGTACGCGCTGAAAAGGGTCAGCCTTCATGAGGATAGCAGCTCATCAGATCCGCTGCTCGCGTTGGCACTGTCTGGTATTCGCTAGGCCGATGGCAGAGCAGCATGTTCGTAGAGGACCGAAATCGTAATGGGGTCGAAGTCTTGCGTGCTAGTGACGGATGGTCAGGAGCGTGCCGCTCTCGCTGTCACCCGAAGCCTGGGGCAAGCAGGCATTCCGGTGGTAGTTGGAGCCGAAATTCCGAAGTCCTTAGCCGGAGCTTCGAAATACTGTCATCAGACCTGGCAGTATCCGTCGCCGCTGGAAGATCCTTCCCGGTTTGTATCTAGTTTGGTTGATGCGGTCGGCCGGTTGGGCATTACCGCCATCATGCCGGTGACGGATTCTACGACACAGCTGCTCGCAGCGCGAAGAGATCAGTTTCCTGCCGCTGTTTTGAACGCCATCCCTCCGCTGGAAAGTTACGAACTGGTATCCGACAAGTACCGGTTGATGAAAGTCGCCCAGGAATTGGGAGTGCCGATCCCCGCATCGGTCTTTGTCCCAGACGGGGATCTCGCATCTGTGATCGACCAGGTGACGTCGTATCCTGTCGTGGTCAAACCGGGGCGATCGCTACTGATGGCCGATGGTGGATGGGGCAAGACCAGCGTACATTTTGTGTCATGTGTCGAAGAGTTGGTTGACCTGTATCGAAGGGTCCCCTACTTGAAGAATCCCTCGCTCATTCAGCAGCGGGTCGAGGGGGAGGGCCAGGGAGTATTCGGGCTGTTCGATCATGGAAGACCCTGCGCACTCTTTGCGCATCGGCGAATCAGAGAGAAGCCGCCGGCTGGAGGAGTGAGCGTGTTGAGAGAGAGCATCGAGCTTCCCGAGCCCATGACCGACTACGCGGTCAAGTTACTGGAGCATGTGAAATGGCATGGCGTGGCGATGGTCGAGTTCAAGGTGGATAAAACGTCCAAGATTCCCAGACTGATGGAGATCAATGGGCGGTTCTGGGGATCATTGCAGTTGGCGATTGATGCGGGACTCAACATTCCCTATCTCCTCCATCAGGTCACGAGCGGATTGCCTGTGGCTGTGCCGAATAATGCATATCATATCGGGACGCGATCCCGCTGGCTCCTGGGAGATCTTGATCACCTGCTGCTGCGGTTGACAAGGTCGAACGCGGCTCTCCACCTGGGGCCAGAGGTTCCGTCTCGGTGGCGTTGCTTTGCAGATTTTTTGAGGCTGTTTCAGCGGAATCTACATTATGAAGTGGAATCGCTGAGCGATCCTCGCCCGGCATTGGTGGAGTATCGTGCTTGGATTAGCCAATTAGTGGGAGGAGCTCGATGAACATGGGTGACACGCCAAGTGTGGGAGCGCATTGCTGGACCTTTCTGCGGGCGCTCCGTGCGACGGCGGGATATATCATCGGCAAGCTGAACTTCGTTCGCCATCCGTATGAGCGGTGGTCGACGGTCCGATTGCCGGACTCCGTTCAGTCTGTTCTCTTCGTCTGCAAAGGCAATATCTGCCGGAGCCCCTTAGGAGAGGTTTGCCTTCGTGCTCTGGCCATGCAAGCGGGACGACCACTGACAATCCGTTCGGCGGGACTTGAAACAACTCCTGGGAAACCTGCACATCTCAAAGCTCAAGCCACGGCGCTCGAGCACGGACTATCGCTTGAGAAGCATGCGACGACCCAAGTGCACGCGGAGCTGCTCGATAAGTCAGACCTGATCGTCGTAATGGAGGTGGCTCAAAAAGATCGGATTCATGGTCTGTACCCAAAAACGATCGGGAAGGTGGTCTTATTGGGACGCTTTGATTCTACCGGTCCTCTTGAAATTGCAGATCCCTATAGTGGGACCAGTGAAGATTTCCGTTCCTGTTATCGGCAAGTGAAGCGATGCTGTCAGGCCCTGGCTGCCCGATTGGATATGAGAACCGGCGATCAGAAGACGCGCCAGTTATTCCCAGATACCCCAGCAATTAAATGACAGCCGGAGCATACAAGACGACCGTTCTGCATTTGTCGACCAGTAGTGGCCCCGGCGGAGCAGAACGCATGATCAGCACGCTCGCGGCGGCGCTGAATCAAGGCCAAGTGCGAGTCATCGTCGGACTCTTTCGGTCGGGCTGGTTGCAGGCGGAGTGTGAGCGCTTCGGGGTTAGAACAATCGTCATTCCGATTGCAGGAGTCTTAGGCCTGCAATGGTTCTTGGGATATTGGGACCTGATCCGTAAGGAACGGGTGGCGCTCATTCATGCTCATGAGTTTAGCGCGATCGTCTGCGGCTGGATTCTAGCGAAGATGGCAGGAGTGCCGCTCGTCGCAACGGTGCATGGGAAGAATTACTTCTGGGAGAAATGGCGCCGGCGAGTGGCCTATCGTATCGTCAGTCGGTATGGCAGCTTGGTTGCGGTGTCGGCAGACTTGAAGCGGTTTATCTGTGAGAAGGTCGGTGTGGCAGAGGAGCGGGTTCAAGTTATCTACAATGGTGTTCCTCCGGCACAACTGGTGACGGAGGAAGCGGCTCAAACGTGCAAAGCGGAGCTTGCGATTGTAGGACGCTACCCCGTGTTGGGGGTTGTGGGAAGTCTCTATCCGGTCAAGGGACATCGATTTCTCATCTCGGCGATGCCAGAGATCATTCGGCAGTGGCCAGGTGGGGTCTTGTTGGTGATTGGGCGAGGCGAGCTAGAAGCCTCGCTCAAGGCGCAAGCAGAGCAGCTGGGCATAGGGGCGAATATCCGCTTCTTGGGGATGAGGCAGGACGTTCCGAGGCTTCTCTCAGTGTTAGACGCGTTTGTCTTGCCGTCATTATCTGAGGGGTTGTCCTTGGCGTTGCTTGAGGCAATGGCATCCGGAAAACCGGTGGTGGCGACAGCCGTCGGTGGGAATCCTGAGCTAGTCGATGAGGGGCAGACGGGATTCTTGGTCGCTTCAGAAAACGCCGGAAGTCTGGCCACCAAACTGATTGAGCTTTTGCAGGATTCTCTCATGATGCAACGCTTCTCAGCCCAGGGGGCAAAGCGAGTTCATCAATTGTTCAGCCTGGAGCAGATGGTTATTCAGTATCGGGGGCTCTACGAGACTCTTTTGCTTGGTAAGGACGAGGGGAGTCATGATGGGGCCTGACGCCGGCGGGGCACAACTCGCTGCAACATCCAAATTGAATCTGAGGGGGCTCGGGCCTCTGCGTCAAGCTCCGGAGAGCAAGGCCGGATTTTATCTTGTGTTGGCGTACCTCCTGTTTGAATTTGGTCGGCCGCAGGAAATAGTTCCTGGGCTGAGAGCCATTCCATTCGGAACGGGCCTCTCCGTCTTGATCCTCTTGAATGTACTTATGTCCGGGAAACTAGACTTCTCCAGGACCCAGACAAAATTGTGGATCGTGCTGTTTGGGGTTATGGCGGTTCACGTGCCGCTAGCCGTGAACAACTTTTGGGCGCTGATGACCTTTAAGGACATGTTTCTCTTGTTTTGTGTCTATCTCGGCATCATCACATTCGTCAACTCTCTCGAAAGGATGATGACGGTGATGAAGCTATGGATGGGGATTCATGGGTTTCTCGCGATTATGGGTATTGTCAAGGGAGGGCTTGGCATCGGGGCGTGGATGGGTGACGAGAATGATTTCTGTATGGTCATGGATATGGCCGCGCCGTTTGGTTACTTCCTGTTTTTCGGTGCGCAGGGGATGTTGCAAAAACTGAAGTATTTGGGGATGTTGGGATCATTTATTCTGGGTGCGATGGCCAGCCTGTCTCGCGGTGGTTTTATCGGATTGGCTTCGGTGGGGGCGTATTGCTGGTATCGTTCCCCGAAGAAACTGAATGCTTTGATCCTAGTGGTTGTTGCGGTTGTGTTTATGTTGATCCTGGCTCCGGACAAGTACTGGGATGAAGTGAGTTCTTCGACAAGCGAAGCGACGATGGCGATCGGTACAGGTGCTGAACGGCTGTATACCTGGGGGATTGGGGTGGAGATGTTCTACTCGAATCCGATCATAGGAATCGGACAGAGCAACTTCCCTTGGACCTTTGATCGGTACGAGGGTGGCCAGAACTTTCTGGGGAGATCCATCGCGGGCCGCCAAGCCCATTCTGCCTGGGTCACTCTTCTTTCTGAATTGGGCCTCGCGGGGATTCTGATCATCGGTGGGATGTTATTCCAGTGTTACAAGGACTTGAAGTTTGTGAGGACGAAATTTACACCTGCGGAGTCCAGGCAAAAACATGGTCAAACGATTCGCGCAAAAGAAGATATACGCGTGTATCTGGCCATGGCCATGGAGGGGAGTTTGATTGGTTTCAGCGTGAGTGGGGTGTTCATTTCTATCCTCTGGTATCCCAGCTTGTGGATAATGCTGGCGTTAGTAGTGGCCCTCCGGAATATTTCAGAGACGCAGAGCGAGGGCGGACCTCTCGGGGTAGTCCGCGCACAATATCCCCAGGGTAGTTCTCTTCCGCGATATGGTGAGAGGCCGGTCTCTCGTCTTTAGTGCTGGCTGCCAAGGGTAGCTCCAGCCCACTCTGAAGGTGCTGCGCTCAAGAGGCATCAGATTGCAATCGAGCAACAGTCGGATTTGGCAGAGTCTTAGGCTCAGATTTTGGTGCGAGCGGGCTGTTGTATTCACAGGTCTGGAAGTCCGCTTTCTGAAAACTATTCGGCCGGTATTGTTTTGAAAATGCTCTCGTCTAAAAGGTCACAGTGACGTTGTCTCACCTAAAAGTGTTTCTCTGGATCGCCGTCTTTGTGGTTCTTCTCGAGCTAGGGTTGGAGGTCCGAGCCAATCAGCGGGGATGGGACACGATGGTGTTTGGATTTTCACTCCCAGCGCAGAGTGTCTCCCAGCAACAACAAGGAAATAGTGAGTTTGGACCAACGCCAGCGTTCCCGTTTCGGAGCAGAATTGTTCCCCTAGAGCGTGAGTCCGGGAATCATCGCTATTGGGTGGCATCATCGTCACACGCAGAAGACATCTATCTCCCGCCGCCCATGATCTTCCCGAATGTTCTTGAGCGTTTCTTGAAGGAAGGTAAGATCAACTCAGTTGTGCTAAACGCGTCACGTGCAGGGATTGATATCCCTGGAAACGTGGATGACCTCAAGCGTTGGGGAGGACAGTGGAAGCCCGACTACGCCATCCTCTACCAAATGTCGCTATCCATTGGGTCTATTGCCAAGCATGTTCTGGGAAGTCCTAAGCAGGTAGCTTCCGTGAAGGCTAGTGACGTGAAAGAAGGGCCTGTTACGTGGATCAATCGGTTGGTAGAGAAGACAACGATTTATGCCAATGTGAAAGGACAAATTACCGCGCGAATCGGGGCAAGTCGGGTTCTTGCCAATGGCTTAGGGCAACAGGCCGAACAAGAGTTCACTGCAATGCTCCGAGACTTCATTGGAGCTGCTCGGTCAATAGGATCCGTACCGGTGCTTACGACGTTCGCGACAAGTTACACGCGTAAGCATCTTGGGGAAATTCCTCAGGACATTGCTTTAGGGCTATTCAAATATAGTAGCGTTCTGTCAGTGGAGGGCTGGGTCGCATCTGTCGAGCAATTCAATGTAGCCGTCAAGCGGGTCGCCACAGAGGAGCGGGTATTGCTGATTGATGTTGAAAGTGCCGTGGCGGGTCATCCTGAATTCTTTCGAGACTTCGTTCATTTTACCCCTGCCGGTCATGAAGCCGTGGCCAAGGCTATGGGCATGGCGCTCCTGCATTTTGAGCAAGAGGAAGCACTGGCTTCAAGTGATCGAGAGAGGGCCGCTCCGTGACGTTCAATTCAGCCGAATTCTTGTTCTTTTTCCCTCTCGTACTCCTGGTCTATGTGTTTGCATTTCGCCGGGAGCGATGGCGGGAAACGGTGCTGCTCGTCGCAAGCTATCTGTTCTATATGTCGTGGAATTGGCGGTATGCAGGATTGCTGGTCCTTTCGACCGTTGTCGACTATTCAGTTGGGCGGCTAATGGCGAAAGAGTCGAGGCGGAGAGTTCGAAGAAACATTCTCATTGCCAGTCTTTGCTCTAATCTCGGCATGCTGTGCCTCTTTAAGTATTATAACTTCTTTGTCGAATTGGCCGGCCCTGCAACGACGCTCTTTGGCGTGGATGTGTCATTTCTGAAGCATGAGTTACTGCTGCCTGTCGGTATCTCGTTTTATACCTTTCAGACAATGAGCTATACGATTGATCTGTATCGTGGAGAAAACGTTCTTGAGAAGGATTTTCTGAAGTTTTCCGTGTTCGTCGCATTTTTCCCTCAGCTCATGGCTGGGCCGATTGTTCGAGCAAAGGAATTTCTTCCGCAACTCCATCGGGTTCCGCTTGTTAGCCAGGAGCGGGTGCAGGACGGGCTTCTACTGGTGTTTCGAGGTTTGTTTAAGAAATTAGCGATCGCGGATCTTCTTGGTATCCTGGCCGTCGACAAAGTTTTTGCCAATCCGGCCGCGTTTTCCTCCTGGGACCTCCTCATCACTTTGTACGGATACACGTTTCAGATCTATAACGACTTCTCAGGGTACAGCGATATTGCGAGAGGATTGGCAAGGATACTGGGGTTCGAACTTCCAGTGAATTTCAATCGACCGTACCTTTCTCAGAGTGTCAGAGAGTTTTGGACTCGATGGCATATTACCCTTTCGACGTGGTTGCGTGATTATCTCTACATCAGCCTCGGCGGCAACAGAGCAGCGCCGTGGCGTGTGCGAGTGAATCTGATGATCACCATGTTGCTGGGGGGGCTCTGGCATGGAGCGGCGCTGCATTTCGTCGCATGGGGCGCCTATCACGGATTTCTCCTGATGATAGGAAGAAGTCGAGAGGGCGTGGCGGAGGATTCCACTCGGTGGGGGACGATTCGAAGGCAACTCGTCTGTTTCCACTTGATCGTTCTCGGGTGGCTGCTCTTTCGCATCCAAGATCTGCCGCACCTCATTCAGTATGGCGAGGGGCTGGTTAGCAATGGCGTGGGAACGCAGATCCATGGGTTATTCTATGGAGTGCTGGCCATGGCGGTCGTCCTTCATCTGACGCCTATTGAGCAGTGGGAGCGAGTGAAGACTCATTTTCTGGGTCTTCCCGTTCCCGTTCAGGCTGGGGCCTATGCGCTTCTTTTGGTCTTATACTGCGGGTTTACGCTAGAGTCCCCTGCATTCATCTACTTTCAGTTCTAATGCCGCGGGGGGAAATTGACGACCAGGATCAGTTCAGCTGATCAGTCTACTATTTTGTGATTATAGAAAGGCAGCCTATGATGGCGGTTAAAAAGCATTTGCTTTTCAGATCCCTATACGTCCTCTTTGTGCTTCTGGTGTTTCTTGCACCTGAGATCTGTGCCCGGGTAATTGCCAGGTTTACACCCCCTGTAGGGACTCGTTCTCTTTACAAGGAGATCAGTCAAGGCTATGCGCTACACGATCAGTTGGTCGCAGATTGGCGCGCCCTACACTTTGAGTATCGTGATTACTATTTGTACTCGCCAGGTCCTGCATCGAGCAAAACGGTGAATTTCACCTCATACTTCGGCGCTCGAGCCACGCCAGCGAGTGTCGACGTCAAAGATGCCAAGGAGATTATATGGACGTTCGGCGGCTCTACGATGCAAAACCTTGAGGCGGATGACGAATTGACTCTGGCCAATCAAATCGCTACAGAGATGAACAAGCAGGGCATACCCACACACATCTATAACTTTGGCGTTGGTGCTTTCCAGAGCTCCCTGGAGATCATTAAGTTTCAAGACCTTCTGAGACGGACATCTCCTCGTGAGCGTCCGACCACGGTCATTTTCTATGATGGATTTAACGATTCGATATTTGCATACTTATATGGGGCGGGGCGATTTCAGTCGGATACATCGAGCAAACTGCAGGATTTGATCGAGCGGGATTATCCAAGGCTGTTCATTTATGCCGCATCCGAATGGCTGGGGGATCGCTCAGTTTTTTGGAGTAACTACATGCGGAAACGGGTTGATATTACTCTGCACGCAGGTCATCCACCGGATGATAGCAATGAGAATCTCGTTAAGGCCGTAACCATCTACACCACCAACGTGAAAATGACGAAGGGGGTTTGCAAGGAGTTGGGTATCAGATGCCTCTTCTTTCTGCAGCCCTTGGTCATTACCAAACATCCGTTGGGTACCGTGGAAGCCACGGTGGTTGAATCATTAGGGAACGCGAAGATCCAGTTTGGGCAGGCGTTCTACAAGGAAGTGCAGTCGGTGCTTGCCGACGAATCGGTATTTCACGACATCTCGCATATCCTAGATGGGATTGAGGGTTCCCACTTCTTCGACTACGGGCATACCTCTCCCTTTGTCGGCGTAACGATCGGTAAAGCCATTGCTCTTCACGTCATCAGGGCAAGAGAGTTAGTCCATTCACGCTGATCGCTTTGTGAATTGTATGCAAAATGGTGCCAGCAACAACCTTGAATCATTCCAACGAGAGTAATTGGACTTCCCTCTCCAGAAAACTAGCCCATTGGCTTGGAAGTTCACCTGTGCTGAGATGTGCCCCACAGGAAG
This sequence comes from Nitrospira sp., assembly GCA_013140455.1. Taxonomy (GTDB): domain Bacteria; phylum Nitrospirota; class Nitrospiria; order Nitrospirales; family Nitrospiraceae; genus Nitrospira_D. Next base: position 16,777 of record JABFSU010000060.1, read on the forward strand.
GGGCTATGACATGTAAGTGGCACACGGAGGAACAGATCAATGCAGTACTGAAGAATGCTCAAGCAGGTATTGGGGTCCCAGAACTCTGCCGCAAGCATGGCATCTCGGATGCCACCTTTTCATAGATGCCGAATGAAATATGTTGGACTTGAAGTCAGTGATGTGACGAAGCTTCGCCATTTGGAAGACGAAAACCGTCGGCTGAAACAGATGGCGCGGAGCAGGCGCTCGACATCCAGGTGCTGAAGGCGGTCAGCGCAAAAGACTGGTAGTGCCCAAGGCAAAGCGAGCCGCGGCTCAGTGGATGGCGGTGCGCTTTGGGCTCAGTGAGCGACGGGTGTGCAGCCTCATGGCACACGATCACAACACTCGCCGGTATTGCAGTCGACGCCAGGACGATGCGCCGGCCAGGACGCGGATCCGGGAAATCGCCGAGAGCAAGCGGCGCTATGGCTGTCCGCGGATCTATGTGCGCTTACGCTGGGAGGGCTTGCAGGTCAATCGTAAAAAGGTGGAGCGGATTTGCTATCGCGATGAAGGGCTCTCGATACGGCGGTGCAGACGGAAGAAGGTGGTGGCGGTTTTGCGGGTCGCCTTGCCAAAACCCACGCACCCAGGACACTGTTATACCATGGATTTTGTCCATGATCGCCTGGTGACGAGCCGGCGGTTCAAGTGTTTGACGATGACCGATTTCTGTTCCAAAGAGGCGCCGGTGATTGAGATGGATGTGTCAATTGGCGGGACACGGATGTGTCGGATTCTCGATCGGCTGTTTCTGACACGCCCGCTGCCGGAGATGCTCATCGTGGACAACGGTCCCGAATTCGCAGGGACGGCCTTGGATGCCTGGGCCGCCCAGCACGGAGTGCACCTGCACTTTATTCAACCGGGGAAGCCCGTCCAGAAAGCGTTTATCGAGAGCTTCAACGGCAAGTTTCGGGATGAATGTTTGAACGAGCACTGGTTTTTGGCCTTGCAGGAAGCCCAGCTCGTGATTGAAGCCTGGCGACGTAAGTACAATGAAGAGCGGACGCACAGTGCCATTGGGAATCTGACACCCATGGAGTTCATCAACCACCATCACAAGCAGCCCCAGCCTGCACAGGAGTCAACTTCGTTGGCCGTGGTGTAACAAACGGGGGAAGGTCAGTGTCAGTGATTTGAAGAGGGTATAGTCAGTTGTCGGCAATGCCTTCAAATTTGGCGAAATTGATTTCAAGATTGTCTCGTATGATGCAGAATGGAGCAAAAATATTCTACGTGCTATTTTAGGGGAATAAGGGTTTAGTGAGTGGGCAGAAAACCATTTAGAAAGGCCACAGATGAGTCTCAATAACGACTTGAGGGAAAGAGCTCTTAGCGCTATCTATTCGGCTTTCGATCTGACCAATTCAGAGAAAGGTTCAGAGGGGAAGCTGGTAAAGTCAGAAGAGAGTATTCTGTTTGGGCATGGAGCTAATATAGATTCGTTTGAGCTGGTTGGTCTTGTTTTGTCTGTTGAGAGCAATGTTTCCAGAGAGTTTGGTGTGGCAATTACGTTAGCTGATGAAAAGGCGATGTCTCAGCGGAGCAGTCCCTTTCGCACAGTTGCAACAATGGCGGATTACATTGTGCAGGTGATCGAGGAGGGTAAACGTGGGTAATCAGAAAGTCATGGTCATTACAGGTACGAGGAAAGGGATCGGGCGCTATTTAGCTGAATACTATTGTGATCGTGGGTTTCAAGTAGTGGGCTGTAGTCGAGAAAAGTCAGATTTGACGAATGGCAACTATCGCCATTTCTGCCTTGATGTTGCGAATGAGGTGGGCGTCAAGGAAATGTTTCATGAAATATCCCAGACTCTTGGCCAGGTTGACGTGCTGATCAATAATGCAGGTATAGCGTCGATGAATCATATTCTTCTTACTCCAATGACAACAATTAGAAAAATCATCGACACTAACTTCATCGGGACATTTCTCTTCTGCCGTGAGGCGGCCAAGTTGATGCGAAGGAAGGGAGGCCGGATCGTAAATTTTGCCACAGTTGCGACTCCATTAAACCTTGAAGGGGAAGCAATTTACGCCGCATCGAAAGCTGCCGTGGAAAGTCTTACTCGGGTAATGGCGAGAGAGGTTGCACCTTTCGGGATTACGGTCAATGCAGTCGGTCCAACTCCAGTTAAGACTGATCTCATCCGATCGGTCCCGCAAGACAAAATGGATGCATTGCTCGCACGGCAAGCTATCCGCCGGTTTGGTGAATTCAGAGATATATCTAATGTTATTGATTTCATGATTAGGCCAGAGAGTGACTTTGTAACCGGCCAAGTACTCTTTCTTGGTGGGGTATAAGCAGGGGATAAATGTCCATCTCGTTTTTGAAAGATGTTGTTCTAGAGAAGGCTCACGCGGAGGCGATCGTTTGGCATGGGCAGTCTTACGATTATTCGTGGCTAAGTGCCAGAATAATCTATTGGTCAGGTCGAGTGACTTCTGCGGGTATTCGGCCAGGTGATGTTGTCTTGCTGCAGGGGGACTTCTCTCCGAATTCCATTGCACTTCTTCTAGCTCTCATTGAGCAGAGCTGTATATGCGTTCCTCTCAATGCGGATAGATTCCATGAGCGAAATATTTTGGCGAAATCTGCTTTAGCCAACTGGATAATAGAAATCGATCGAGAAGATACCGCCACGATTGGCCCAAGGCAGGAAGAGCAAGGGCATGAATTGTATGATTTGCTCAGGAGAAATGGCCGGCCAGGGATCGTTTTCTTTACTTCAGGCTCAACCGGCGTAAGCAAGGCGGTAGTTCATGATTTGCAGAAGCTCCTTAGAAAGTATGCGGTTAAGAGGCATGATCTCAGAACGTTAGCTTTTCTGTTGTTCGATCATATCGGCGGATTCGATACCCTATTTTATGTTTTATCGAACGGAAGCGCCTTGGTAATTCCTGAAACTCGGACGCCAGAGGCTGTTTGTCTGGCAATAGAACAGCACAAGGTTGAGGTGCTTCCGGTGTCTCCGTCATTTCTCACGCTCCTGCTCTTGAGTGACTCTTACGTAGGGCACAACCTGCGTACGCTAAAATATATAACATATGGGGCAGAGGTAATGACTGCTGCAACTCTGGCGAAATGTGCCGCAGTATTTCCGGGTGTGAAAATGTTACAGAAGTACGGAACAACTGAAATAGGCACAATGCGATCGAAGTCAGAAAAGGAAGACTCGGTCTGGGTGAAAATTGGTGGCGAAGGCTATGAGTGGCGGGTAGTAGACGGTATCTTGCAGGTGAAGTCTGATTCAGCAATGTTGGGCTATCTTAACGCCCCGAGTCCATTTACGCCTGATGGATGGTTTATTACGGGAGATTGTGTGGAGCGGAGTGGTGATAGTCTAAGAATTCTTGGGAGAAAGTCTGACATTATTAACGTAGGAGGTCAAAAGGTCTACCCGGCAGAAGTGGAAGGTGTTATTTGCGAGATGGATGGTGTGGCCGATGTAACCGTCTATGGAGAGAAAAATCAGATACTTGGAAGTATTGTTTGTGCAAAAGTGAAATTGTCGAGGCCGGAATCTGAAGAGGAGTTCAGCCGACGACTTAGGGGATTCTGTAAGGACCGGCTTGAGCGGTTCAAGATACCCTTGAAGGTAAACCTATCAGACGATGTGCAGTTTGACGCGCGATCTAAGAAGGCGCGTCGGCTGTTATCAGAAAAAGCAGATGTCGGGAATGCTTAGTGGGAAACCTGAACTTGAAGGGGTTCGCGTTCTTTCCTATACGGTTGGTGAACTAGGGCTTGGTTTAGGTGTCGTAGCTGCATATGACGATCCGAACGGCTACCTTCATTCCTTCCGAAAAGATCCCCGTCTAGTTATCGAGAACCCTCACGCGAAAAAGGACGATCCTGCACTAATTCTGGCTCTTGATGGTCAGAAAGTTGTCGGAAGGCTTGGCCTGTTTGCTGGGGAATTGCTTTATGAGGGGCAGAACATACGAGTCTATTGGCTATCCGAGTTTGCGATGGAAGAGTCTTACAGGGCAACGGGCGTCGGAGGAATGATTCTTCTGAGGCTGCTCGCATTAAGAATGCCTTTATTGGCCTGTGGGGCTCCAAGCGCGGAGTTGGAAAAGCTATATGACAGGGTAGGATTCGTAAGATTAGGGCCATTGGGGCGGTTCGTCAGATTTCATGATACTGAGGTAGCTGCTAGACATTTTGTAGGCAACAGGGTTCTTGCACGAGGGCTTTCGAGGATCGCGAACTTGGCTCTTGCCACATTCTACTCCATGAAAAGCAGAGTGAGAAATCATGCATTGACATACAGACCCATCCAAGCATTTGACAATTCAATTGGTACGCTCTTTGCTTCTGAGGATAGGAATCATTGCGTTAGGGATCCGTTAATGTTGAACTGGGTGCTCAAACACAACCCCGCGCAAGCATTTCTAATATACGATGGTGCAACGCTGCTCGGGTATTGCGTGCTCAAAACCATGAAGTTCGGTGGAGGAGGATCTCGAAATCTTCCCGAAATGAACATGGGTACTCTACTTGATTATTATGTGGCAGATTCATCGCGGAAGGTTCTTTCTGACTTGCTGAGGTTTTGTGTCAATCGCTTTGAAGGGGAATCCCTAGATATTTGTGAGTTTCAAGTATGCGATGAAAAGTTGTCAAACCTTTGTAAGGAGTTTGGCTTTACTAAGGTAGGTGGTTATAGGATATTTTTTAAGCCAGGCTTAGGTATGACATCTCATGGGGCACGAGATTGGTTTCTCACGCTGGGCACTGCTGATGCAATTTTGATGGGGTCATGAAGTTCCTGTCTTGGTGGACTTGATGAAAGTCATTGTAAATGCTGACGATTGCGGGATAAGTAATGAGGTCAATGAAGCTATTTTTGAGCTAATTCAAACTGGGCGATTAACTTCTGTATCTCTAATTGCTAATGGTCCTTCGATAAAGGAAGCGGCTAGCAAGTTGAGGGATTTCCCAAAGGTGTCAAAAGGGGTTCATCTCAACCTCACTGAATTCATTCCTCTGACTACTTCCGAAAATTTGGGACCCTTGCGGGTTTATTTGAATGAGGAGGGGGGGTTTTGTGGTGAGCAGCATTTAAGAAGTCTGACGATTACTCCTCCTTTATTAAACGCGATTTTCATCGAGCTATCATCACAAATCGATGCCGTAATGGCTATGGGAATTCATGTTAGCCATTTGGATTCTCACAATCATATCCATACCATCCCAGGGCTGTTCCCCGTTCTTAAGAGACTTCAGCGTCATTTTGGAATTCGTAAGGTTAGGACCACTTGGAATATCTTTCCCCCCGGGAAGCCAATAAGCTGGGGGAGCCGCCTAAAGAAACAAATGTGGCATCTTGCACTGCGCCATTATTATTCGACGGTTACGACAGATGGGTTTACTTCATTGGCGGACTTTGTCGAGGTTGCATCAACCAAAATTCTGCCATTCAAGTCTGTTGAGCTCATGGTACATCCAGGGCATTCCGACTTTACGGAAGAGACAAATCTGCTGCATTCAAATTGGCAAAGCAAAGTATTGGCCCGCATGGATTTTGTAAGCTATGAGAGTCTGTGAGAATTTAGAGGGGATGAGGGGCGGTCGTAAGCGGCCTGTGTCTGAGCCGGCCTTGAGGAAAATCAGGGTGTGCCATCTTGCTGTGGGTGATGCCTGGGGAGGTGCTGAGGCTCATCTCTGCGAGCTTTTGCGGTGGCTCGTTAAAGATCCTGGCCTTGATGTCACCGCCATTGTGCTTAATGAGGGTAGATTAGCTGAGGCGATTCGCGGGCTATCAGTTACAGTCTATGTTGTACCAGAAAGTGATCTAAGTCTTGGAGCTTCTTTTGGGAAGATCTTCAGAATCTTTCATGCCTTCCCGGTTGATCTAATTCATACTCATAAACCTAAGGACAACGTTTTGGGCGTTCTAGCGGGGATGTTGACCTGTCGTCCGTATGTGGTAAGGACAGTTCACGGGTCTCCGGAGATGTTTTCTGGTATGCAATACTTGAAAATGATTTTGCATGAATTGCCTAACCAGTTTTGCAATAAGTTCCTTGTCGATCGAGTCATAGTTGTTTCAAAGGATTTGGAGACGCGTTTAGCCCGGTACTATGGAGGCAGGAAAATTGTTTGTATTCACAATGGTATAGGTTATCAGTCTGAAAAGAGTGGAAGTGGGAAAAGTGACATTGTGAAAATTCGATCAACCCTAGGTGTAACCCATGAGGAATATCTTCTTGGGTCGGTTGGAAGATTGACAGCAGTCAAAGGACATGAATTCCTCATTAGGGCAGTTGCACTCCTTAACAATGATCGAGGCCGAAAACCTGTAAAGGCCGTTTTAGTAGGAGATGGGCCTTTGAGGAAGAATCTTGAAGAGCTGGCTTTTCATTTAGGGGTAGGCAATCATGTGAGTTTTGTAGGGCATCAAGATGATCCAAGCGGCTTTCTTCAGGCAATGGATGTATTTGTCTTACCTTCATTAAGTGAGGGGATTCCCTTAGCTTTGTTAGAGGCCATGGCGGCTTCGCAACCAATAGTTGCCGCCAGGGTAGGAGGTATTCCCGAGATCATAGAGCATGGGGAGAATGGCCTGCTGGTTGAACCAGCGAATGAGCATGACATAGCAAAGGCGTGTGATAAGCTTAGGCGTGATCGTGTATTCGCAGCCAGGCTTGGGTCGGCTGCACATTTGAAGGTAACAGGAGAGTTATCCTCAAAATCTATGGCGGACAGTGTCATCGCGGTGTACGGTGGTCTGGTGATGAAGTAATTGCTCTAGTCTGCCCGTTAGGGCTTATGTCCTGTTTTATTCAAATTGTCATCGCATATGAAATGAGAGAGAGTCGTGCCTAACCCTTGTTCTACAGCGTCTCAACTTTCCCCACTCCGCATAGCGCTTTTCGGCGCTGGTCGCCATGCTCAGCATCATGCCCGTGCCATCTTGAGATGTGCTGGTGCCGAACTGGTTGCGGTAGCGGATCCTTCTGATAGTGCCCAGGCGGCGATGCGAAGCATTGTCCCCGGGATTAAGAGTTATGGCACTCCTGAAGAGTTACTGGGTGCTGAAAGACCTGATGTGGTGCACATCTGTACGCCTCCGGTTTCCCATGGGCCGCTCGCACTCTCAGCGCTGAAATCTGGGAGCCATATCTACGTAGAGAAACCATTTACGGAGCGAGTCGAGGATGCACAACAGATTCTAGACGAAGCCCGGACAAAGAATCTTCTGGTCTGTGCCGGTCACCAATTACTCTATGAGTCTCCGACCGCAGTCCTTACCCAATACCTGCCTTCCATCGGCCGGGTCGTGCATGTCGAGAGCTATTTTTCCTTTCGCACGGTTCGACATGCGCCGGGCGGGCGCACTGTGCTTCGAGCGGATCATCAATTGCTCGATATCTTGCCCCATCCGGTCTATCTGCTCCTGCGGGTCCTCGAACAGTCTGGGGAGGGACGCATTGAGCTGGTCTCGCTCGAAGTGAGTCAAGCCGGGACCGTGCACGCACTTGTCCGGCGTGGTGGAGTGACCGGGACGTTGGTCGTGACACTTGAAGGCCGCCCTGTTGAAAGCTATCTGCGGGTGATCGGGAAAAACGGCTCACTCTTCGCTGACTACGTCCGGAGTACCACGCAGCGGGCTATCGGTCCTGGCTCATCAGGCGTCGACAAGCTCTTGGCTCCCTATCGACAGGCCTGGCAACTCCTGACTGGGACTACGTCGGCAATGGCGCGCCGGTTTCTCAAGAGCCAGCGCAGCTACCCGGGACTGGCCGAACTCTTTGCTGCCTTCTACGAGTCTGTGCGGACAAAAACCCCTTCCCCGCTCTCTCCTGAAAGTCTGCTTGAAACCGTTCGCATATGTGAGCGGGTGGCAGAGGCTCTCAAGGTCGGAGAGGCAAAGGCTTTGGCGTTGGCAGCCCCGAGGCCTGTCGATAGCCGGGGTGTGCTTGTGACAGGCGGAACCGGGTTTCTCGGGAAGGAGATCGTCCGTGCCTTGCTGGGGCGCGGTCGTCCCGTTCGTGTTGTGGCGCGTCGCGAGCCTTCGCCATGGGAGCGGATTGCCGGGGCTGAATATGTCGTGGCGGATGTGGCAACAGGCGCTGGCGCACATTTGTTCAAAGGCGTCGATACGGTCATTCATGCAGCAGCAGAGACTGCCGGCGGATGGCCGGAGCACCAGCGAAATTCACTCGATGCCACTTCCCATATGGTCAGAGGAGCAGCTGCCGCCGGCATCGCACATTTCATTCATGTGAGCAGTCTGGCAGTGTTGGCTCAGGGGCAGGGAGGGCCGATCGGCGATCACCATCCATTGGAGCCGAACAGCAAGGGGTCAGGGCCTTATGTGTGGGGCAAGCTCGAATCGGAACGGCGTGCCGTTGATTTGGGAGAGGAGCTTGGCTTATCGGTCAAGGTGATTCGTCCTGGCGCCTTGGTGGACTATCGAGATTTCGATCCTCCAGGCCGTCTCGGCAAGCGGCTAGGAAATTTCTTTGTGGCCGTCGGTTCCCCGCGCGATAGGCTGGGTGTTGTGGATGTGGGATTTTCCGGCCGGTTCCTGGCATGGATGACTGATATGTGGGAGAGCGTGCCGAGTCCGCTGAATCTGCTCGACCCCGTCTCGCCGACCAAGCGCGAGTTGTTGGATCATCTTCGAAAAGCCAACCCGGATCTCACGGTGATCTGGCTCCCGACTTTCGTGCTGGTGCCGCTCTCTTGGGTGGCGACTGTATTGCAAAAACTTCTTCGTCCCGGCAAACCTGCGATCAATGTGGCCAAAGTGTTCAGCGCGTTGCCATATGACACCTCAGCGATCGCCATACTGGCAAAACGCATGGATGGCGTGACGGACGCACTTCCTAGTTCCCAGCTTCGGTAACTGTATAGTTCATGACTACTACCATCGGGATATTGGTTCTTCTGGTATTGCTCCCTCTCACGCTGCTGGTCCTGTATCAGTGGCTCCTGGCCGTGAGTTCTTTTTTCTATCGTCCTCCCGCAAGTCCTTCCGGGGACAGGCAAGCCCGGTTTCTCATATTGATCCCTGCCCACAACGAGGAAGTGGGAATTGCGAGTACGCTGGAGAGTCTGCGTAACCTGAATTATCCATCCTCACATTGTCGAATATTGGTTGTCGCTGATCGCTGCACTGACGGGACAGCTGCCGTTGCCAAGCGTTGGGGGGCTGAGTGTTTTGAACGAGTCGATGGGCAGCCAGGAAAAGGGGCTGCGCTTGCCTGGGGTATCCAGCAAGCGCGGAGCGCTCGGATCGCTTTTGAAGCCGTGGTCATTGTTGATGCCGACACCCTTGCGGATCGGGACCTTCTCCTGGCGTTTAACGAGGAGCTTCAGGCTGGTCGACAGGTGCAGCAGGGCTATAACTACATCTCCAATCCCTGGGCCAGTCCATTTACCCGAATTATTGCTGTGACGGGTGTGCTGAGAAACGGCCGTTATTATGCGGGGAAGACGGCTCTCGGCCTCCAGGGAATGCTGACCGGTACCGGGATGTGTTTGAGCGCAGGAGTGCTTGAACGACGCGGGTGGACGGCTTTTTCAGTCGGAGAAGACTGGGAATTCTCGGTCGAGCTTTTGCTGGGTGGGGACAAGATCTACTTTAATCCTATGGCGAAGACCTTTGCGAAGGAATCCCAGTCCTTCAAGCAGGCGTCCCATCAACGATTGCGATGGGCCAGTGGTCGCTATGCCGTCATGGGCAGCAAGGTCTGGTCGCTGATTACGCAGGGGATCGCTGCAAGATCCTTTTCGTTGTTCGACTCTGCCGTGACGCTGGTCGCGCCCAATTACTCGAGCCAGGCTTCGCTCGCGCTGTTGTGTCTGGTGGCAAGCTTCGTCAATGCGGGTGATCCGGTCTGGGGATTTTCCTTCTACTGGGCCGCGGGACTTGTTGCAGCGATCGCTGGTTATTTTCTGCTGGGAGTATTCTCCACGGAATCGCCGGGGAAAGCGCTGGCAGGGCTGGCGCTGGTTCCAGTCTTCTTGCCGTGGCGTCTGGTCATCGAGTTGCTGGGAATGCTGGGGTATGGTCGGCGATCTTGGGGGCGAATCGCCCGCGCCGATGATTCTTCCCAGCACGTCAATCGCTGAGGGGTTGCTCATGTGCGGCATTGTTGGCAGTGTTCATGCAGAGCTCGGACAGATCGATCAGCAATTGGTCCGTCGGATGTGCGCGCTGATCCGGCGGCGCGGTCCTGACGACGACGGATTCTTCTTCGACGAGCAGGTCGGGTTGGGCATGCGTCGCCTAGCGATCATCGACGTCAACAGCGGACGGCAGCCGGTCTTTAACGAAGATCGCACCGTGGCGGTCGTCTTCAACGGAGAGATTTACAATTACCAAGAGCTTCGCGAGGGCCTCTTAAAACGCGGGCATATCCTGACCAGTCACTCGGATACTGAATGTATTGTCCATCTGTATGAAGACTTCGGTGAAGATTATGTCACGCATTTGCGTGGCATGTTTGCGATTGCTATTTGGGATCTCCGAGAAAAAAAACTCTTGCTCGCTCGAGATCGTTTCGGGATCAAGCCTCTGTATTATTGGCAGGATGGACGCGATCTCTATTTCGGGTCTGAGCTGAAGTGCCTGCTCGCAGTCGAGCGCTATGAAAGGCAGATGGATCTCCAGTCTGTCTCAGATTTCTTCACCTTCAAGTATGTGCCAGGGCCGCGAACGATCTATCGGGGAATAGCTGAATTGCCTCCCGGGCATACCGCGGTCTGGAAAAATGGGGAACTTACGACGCGGCGATACTGGCAGCTCAAGTTTGCCACAGATCACAATAAATCGGTCGACTATTATCGTGAAGGCCTGCTGCATCATCTCGAAGAAGCGGTGCGCTTGCACCTGGTGAGCGAGGTCCCCCTTGGTTCGTTTTTGAGTGGCGGCATTGATTCCAGTGCCATCGTTGCGTTGATGGCCAAGATTTGCCCGGGAAATGTGAAGACGTTTACCGTGGGATTTGGAGAGGGGCAGCCGGGAGCCGACGAGCGCCCCTATGCGAGAACGGTTGCTGAGTTGTTCAAGACGGACCATTCAGAGTGCGTCTACGACAATCCCCAGACGCAAGTCGAGTCGATTCTTCCATTAATGCTTGAGGCTTTTGATGAGCCGTTTGCAGACTCCTCGATGATTCCCAACTACCTCGTGTGTCAGGCGGCCAGGCAGTGGGTGACGGTTGCAATGTCCGGGATCGGAGGGGATGAGCTATTTGCCGGATATGAGCGATATCGGGGTGCCCTTGCGGCCAATACCTACCAGCGATTGCCCGGGGTACTCAGGCATAGTCTTCACGCGCTGATTCACTCGCTGCCACAGTGGGATCTGGCTGGGCTCTGGATCGATCGGATGAAGCGATTTGTCGATGGTGCGGCTCTGCCCCTCCCCGAACGGTACCAACAGTATCTCTCGGCGTTTACGGAGCCGGATAAGGCCAGTCTTTTCAGTCAGGATTTCTTGAATGAGCTGAGAAAGGCTCATGTGGGCAGCGCTGAGCTTGCGATGCATAAGGTCGAGCAATGCCGGGATCCGCTTGAATGGATTTTGCTTACGGATATGGAGACCTATTTGCCGGACGACGAATTGCGGAAGGCGGATCGACTCAGCATGTGGCATTCGTTGGAAGTACGAGTGCCTTTTCTCGACCACAAGCTTGTCGAATTCGTCTCGACAATTCCCTCGCAGCTGAAGTTGAAGGGGTGGGAGAAGAAGCACATTCTCATCAAGTCGTTAGAAGGTGTGCTTCCTCATTCGATCCTCAATCGAAGAAAACAAGGGTTCTCGATCCCTCTTAACCGCTGGTTACAAGGCCCTCTCAGAGACTTGCTCAGAAGTCATCTGGCCACTTCGGCTATACGAGAAATAGGGCTATTCAATCCTGTGGCCATCGACCGTCTGCTGGACGAGCATGATCGTGGCGTACACAACCATGAGACCCAACTCTGGGCGTTGCTCACGTTCGTCATGTGGCGTAAAGCCTACCTGGTCTAGCGCTTCTGGACATCACACAATACCAAGCAACCCTTTGGCGAAGCTTCGCCCGTGTCAGCGGGTCAATGAATGCATAACGAAAAGCAAACCAATAGGATCGAGTTTCTGGATCGATTGCGAGGTGTTGCGATCTGCATGGTGGTAGCTATCCATGCTGCGGAATATGCCGACATAAGCGGTCAAACGAAGGCTTTCTTGCTATCCTGTTTTGGGATCGCGGTGCCTTCTTTTTTTATGGTGGATGGGTACTTGTTTTGCGCGAGTTTTAAGTCGAGGAAGTTTGATTACGGTGTGTATTTGAAGAAGAGTTGTGTGCGACTACTTATTCCGTGGGTCGTATTTACTGTGATCTACGTGGGTTTCAGGGCAGCCTTGGAATACTTCAATGTATTGCCGGTTAGGGTCATTGTGGGACGTCCAGTAGAAAAGCTTGCGATGAGTATTTATATGTCATCGATCTCCTCGCAAATGTATTTTCTGCTTTCTTTATTTCTCATACGAGCATGGACGCCTGTCCTAAGATACCTCTTGTTGGTCCCAACTTATTCGGTACCATTTATATTTGTTGCCTACGCTCTGGCTTGGAATGAGTTCAGCGGGTTGCGATTATTTAGCGCTTCAGATGCGGAGTGTCTTGGAGGATGTTTTGAGCCAGTTACGCATGCATTATGGGGATTACAGTACTATCTATTCGGTGCGTGTTTATTCCTTTGTGGGGAGCAGGTAGAGCGTCGCTACCGTGCCGTATTGATCTGTAGCCTCCTGATGTATGGTTTTACAAAGAGTGTGCATATCTCTCTGGGATGGAGCGAGCAATATCTCGGGCTGCTCATCCTGTGGTCCATGATGAGGGTGGTTTCCTCTGGTGACAGTTGGATCGCCCAGATAGGAAAAGCGACGATGGGCATATACATTCTTCACATGCCCATCGTGTTAAAGGCGGTAGGCCTATTGGTGACAGCCTTATTAGCGCAAGGCAATGCCCTCATGAACTATCTTTTCATCACGATCCTGACCCTTGTCGCTTCTGCTTTGTTGACGAGAGTCATCACCAGTGTGCGCCTAGGTCGAGCGATCTTGGGGGAAGGATACGCAAAAACCGGAACATGAATACAGTATAAAGAATGTTGGTATGGCTGTGCTTGCCCCAGTCATATATCCTCTGCCTAACGTTTCTGCTCGGGTAGTTGCTGGTCTCTCGACCACTACTCCTATCTTGCTGTAAACCCGGACGGCGTTGCAGGTGGTGTCGTATCGCTTGGTGTTGGAGAACCATTGCATCCAATTCTGGCATCACGGCTTACCGCATAGTCATCATAGTAGATTGTCCCCATGCCATCCTGCACATACAGTCGTACTGTGCGAAAGACACTTTGTTGCCCCGTCTGATCCATCCAGACGTTGGACCGATTGATATTTTGGACACCGTCGATCCACGCCTGCACAATGCCGTTCTGCTGCCCAGGGGTGGCGTAGGTGAGGCGCGTTTCGATGCACACCCATTGATCGCGTGGGATAGTGCCACCATAGATGTTTTCTGTCTGGTCCCCCAGGCTTGGTGGCGACCACGATTTCTGCACGCCCACTTCTAATTGGGGATTCCCCCAGAGCATCGTCCACCACATTGAGGTGTAGGAATCACCCGCATAGGCCGGGTGCAGCGTCATCTTTGTGACGGTAGCGTCAAGGACAAAACTTGACGGCAGGTAAAACCAGAACCGGCTATATAGTGTGCTCGTAGTGGGGGCATTGAGGTTCCGATCCTTCCAGCAGGATTGATAGCCTGGCGTGGCGGGTTGGCCGTTGATCGCCTGGTGCCCTCGGAACGTCTCCCTGAGCATCTTTGAGCCACTATGCGGCGCAGGCCCACCCCCACTCAGGGCTTGCGTCGTGGGGGCCATGATCGATGAATTTCCCGCACAGGAGCTCCCCCACACCGTATCCATCGCATTGTTCATGTCGTTGACAGTGGCCCCAGCGTATTCAAACCCCTCGTCCCAATCGACGGTGGCATGGGAGGGTATTGCAAAAAGCGATAGTCCCACGGTAATACTCAATGAAACTATAAGCGGCCATTTATTTCTGCTTGAGTGCGTTGCCTGAATTCTCATGATTGTTGTCCCACCTGTCTGAGGTTGCTCATCGGTTGATCTTGATGTTCCCATAAATTACCTCATCATAGAATTCTTCATCTGATATAGAGCCCACTTGGTGCTGGCAGCGGCGTTAGGCCTGGTGGCGGTGTGGGGACGGATGGAGGAGCTTGGGGCACTGGGACTTGAGGGGGCGGAACAGTTTGGGCGGGAGTTTCGCTCTTTGGCAGTTCCCCTGAACATCCGATCCGTTGGTTCCCGACAGCTAATTTGTCATAGTAAAGGTCGCCTTCTCCATACTGAACATACAGTCTATTGTAATTAAACTTTGCATTGGGGCTATTCTGGCCAGAGGTGGTTGCATCTCGCATCGGCAAATCATATCGCGCAATGATTTGATTGCTATCAATCCAGGCTTCGATGATTCCATTTGAAACTCCTGGGCTACTCATCTTGATGTGCGTTTCAATGCAGGCCCATCGATTCTGTGGAATGTTCGAACCATAGACGAGGTACGTCTCGGTTCCTCCTTTGATCCCTTGTACGCCCACTGTGAGGGTGGTTTGACCGAAAGGCATCAGCCACCAAAAGCTCGGATAGTAGCCTTCTCCTGCTTGCAGCATTAGCTTTGTTCCAGCTTGGGCGTCAGGTTTGAAATTATCCAGATACATGTAGTATCTGGACCAGAGGTCGTCCGTGGCTGTTCCGAAGTAACGTTCATTGTAGGTGCCGCCTTGTACGTGATTGCCCAGGAAATGCTGTTTGAGGGAATGCGTCCCTGAAAAAACGGGGCTGGTTGCGTAGGACATCCCTGAAACAACAGGATACCCCGTATTCCCTGGCTCCAGCTCATCCTCCCAAAATACAGCCGCATTTGACCATGGTGGCGACAACGCCATACAGCTTAGGAGTAGGCAGACAACTCTCACTGCAGTTGCTAAACGGTTTCTGCGAACACTTTCTATGCTCATGTGTCTTTCCTTTTCTTGTAAAACTTGTCCGAGCACTGCCAGAGACATGGAAAGTTCTACCACACCTAACCTGGCTCTCAGAACGGTTATTAATAGACGCTTTTGCTTGTTTCGCTCGAGTAGGGGCTTTCGTTCCCTGCCTGGTCATAGGCTGTGATCACGAAAAAGTACGTGAATCCTTTCGCCAGACCGCTTGATACGTATTGAGAGGTTCCTGCCGGTACCGTGGCAACGGGTGCGCCATATCCCCCTGAGGCGGTTGCGCGATACACTTTGTATCCTGCGAGATCTGATTCGCTATTGGGAACCCAGGATAGTGTAACCGTTCCGGTCGTCGGTTGTGTAGCTGCCGCTATGGTCAGTGTCACTGGCACGGTTTGCGGGGTGTTCGTGGCGCCTGATGCAGCCACGGTAATGACACCGCTATAGCTTCCCGCCGCCAACCCCGCGATATTGACGCTCGCTACCACTGAATTGCCTGATTGGGTCGCAGTTAGCCAGTTGGCGTTATCTGTGACGGTCCATGTCAGGGTTCCTGTGCCGGTATTGGTTATGACGACGTTCTGCGTTGAGGGGGTGTTTCCGCCGGCAGTGGCATTAAACGCGAGGTTCGTGGGGCTCATGCCGATGGTTGCTTGAGCTGCCGGAGCGGTTATCGTAAAGGTTACTGGCACGTTAACGGTTGCGGATCCTGCAGCGTAGAGGGTGACTATGCCGCTGTAGGTGCCGGCAGTTAGGGCTCCGGTGATGGGACTAATCGTCACCACGCCATTTCCAGTACCAGAGGTTGGGGAATGCGATAACCACGCTGCATTATTGCTGACCGTCCAAGTCAATGTGCCGCCCCCGGTGTTTCTGATTGCCAGTGACTGTGGCGTTGGGTTTCCCCCTCCCTGCTGCGCAGTAAAGGTCAAACCCCCAGGAGTGACCCCTATAGCCGGAGGAACCGCGGCTGCTGTGATCGTGAGCGAGACGGTCACGGTTTGCGGTGTGTTTGTAGCTCCGGAAGCGGCAATCGTAATGGGAGTGCTGACAGTGCCAACGGATAAACCAGACGTATTGACCGCGACTGATATCGTTCCGGCTCCAGTTCCAGAAGCAGGGCTTAAGCTGAGCCAGTTCCCGTTTTCAGTTGCCGTCCAGTTTAAAGTTCCACTCCCGGAGTTGGAAACGGAGATCGTCTTGTTTGCCGGGTTACTTCCGCCCTGTACGGCCGAGAACGATAACGTTGTCGCGCTTAGGCCGATGGTGGGCGTGGGAGCAGCAGTGACGTCAAAGCTCACACTGACTGTTTGCGGGGAATTGGTTGCACCGGTTCCGACGATGGTGATCAGGCCGCTATGAGTTCCAACCGAAAGGCCGGCGGGATTCACCCGTACACTTACCGAGACGAGATTGGTCCCTGAGGCCGAGGTGGCGTTATTCAATGTCAGCCAGGCGCTATTGGAGGACGCGGTCCAAGTCAGTGTCCCTGGTCCCGTGTTGGTAATGGTGAGAGGCTGAGCTGTCGGGCTAGATCCATTCTGAACTGCGGAAAAAGACAGTACGCTTGGATTGCGGGTGAGTGTGGGGATTACCACTGTTGGGTCGGGATCTTCTTCTTGATAGGCAACGATTTGGGCTGCCCCTGGTAGTTCAGACATGAGTCGCTGCATTCGGCCCGGAAGGTTTGGTCCACGCGCTCCGGACGGAGCTGCCGCAGCAACTCTCGTCGATGGCTGCGCACTTCCCATCAGTGCGGATGGGGCTGCTGCCGCAGAGGCGACCGGCGCCGTCTGCATGAGTGCAAGCGGCCCGGCAATCGGTGTTGCGAAGCTGACCGGAGGCGATTGTTTGTCTGCTGCTCCTTCTCTGGTCGAGGTTGTCCCCGGCTCCGGCGACACTGTCTTTACAGGGACGGTGCTGATGGCGGGTATCAATGGAGCTTGATTCAAGGTTGCCGTGCTCATTGCTCCGGCCTGGCTGCTGCCGAAGGGGGCCGGTCGGCGGACCAGGCGATGTGACTTTCGTGACCCTGCCGATGACGATTTCGCGGTAGGGGAGAGAGCCTTCGTTGACGAATTCGGAGTCTGTAACGCTGCGTTCTCTTGAGTGGTCGTGGCTGCGTGGGTGGCCGTTGCCATCTGAATATCCATTGCCATCACGCCGGCCACAGCAATGCTGAGTAGTAAGCGTTGCTGTATCTTGGCGTTCAAAGATTTCGTTGGAGCGTACATAGTAAGGGGCCTCCGTGTTGCTTGACCGCCCTGCGCGCCAGCCATCTACCTCACGGTGGATGATCAGCAACCGTGGTGAGTCAGAGCAAGATGGGTGCCCTGTAAGAGATGCTTCGAGGGTTGTATGGAGATTTTAGGATGTGACGTTTTTTCAAGCAGTTAGCAGTCGGTGTCGAGGGGGTGTCGGGCTGCGCGTTGCACCGATGGGGGCGCAAGCGTAGGGGGGAGAGAACATGCTGGTGCTTTTCAGGGGGGAGAATCTTTGTTTTCCAGATGGCGCTGGGGCCCTCGTGTCAGTTCGATGATTCGCGGTTCTTCGTATGGTTATCCCGGGGACTGGTAGTCGATGATTCCTTGATGTTGAGTGGGCTTCCATCCGAGGTTATTCCCAGCTATCTCTAGGCTACGTATTTTCTATAGGTATTGGTGTTTTCTGGA
This sequence comes from Nitrospira sp., assembly GCA_013140455.1. Taxonomy (GTDB): domain Bacteria; phylum Nitrospirota; class Nitrospiria; order Nitrospirales; family Nitrospiraceae; genus Nitrospira_D. The sequence goes on from JABFSU010000060.1 coordinate 34,521, forward strand.
GTGTTTGAGACATGAGCGGTTTATTGATCCTGTCCTTCCGCGCTACGCTATCCTGCTGGCATCGTAACGGTTTGTGATTGCGTGGGTACGTCTATGACGTGTGCCCCGAAGGGGAATCGAACATTTGGAAAGAACCGCATAGTTTCTTGACTGGTTTTAGGGCTTCTGCCATGTTGCTCCAATAGATAGACTTTGGAGGAAGTATGGGTAAAGAGCAGGCTCGGTCAATTGCTGTCGTTGGGTTGGGATATGTGGGCTTGCCCATTGCCGTGGCGTTCGGCAAGCAAGGCCCGGTAGTTGGATTCGATATAAACAAGGCCAAGATTGCGGAGCTACGACGCGGGGTCGATCGAACAGGCGAAGTGTCAAGCGCAGATCTCAAGGCTTCGCAGGTGCAGTATACGTGGGAGCCGGCGGAGCTCAAGGCGGCTGATTTCATTATTGTCGCGGTGCCGACGCCTATTAATGAGGCGCTTCAGCCTGATTTTACAGCCTTGCAGAAGTCATCCGAGCTGATCGGCTCGAATTTGGCTCCGGGGACCATTGTTGTTTATGAGTCGACAGTCTATCCCGGTGCTACGGAAGAAGTGTGTTTGCCCATCCTTGAAAAGATGTCCGGGATGAAGGCCGGGGTCGATTTCAAGATCGGATATTCGCCGGAGCGCATCAATCCTGGAGATAAAGAGCATACGCTTGAGAAGATCATCAAGGTCGTTTCGGCTCAGGATGCGGAATCGCTGGAAATTGTTGCGAAGACCTATGAGACAGTGGTGAAAGCCGGAATCCACCGTGCGTCAAGTATCAAGGTGGCTGAAGCTGCCAAGGTGATTGAGAATACGCAGCGTGATCTCAATATCGCGCTGATGAACGAGTTGGCGCTGATTTTCCATCGGTTGGGAATCGATACGAAGTCGGTCTTAGAAGCCGCAGGTACGAAATGGAACTTCCTGAGATTTTCACCTGGCCTCGTCGGTGGCCATTGCATAGGGGTTGATCCCTATTACTTGACTGCGAAAGCTGAGTCGGTGGGGTACCACCCCCAGGTGATTCTTTCAGGCCGTCGGATCAACAACGGCATGGGAAAGTTCGTTGCTGAGCAGACGATGAAGCTCCTGAGCCAGCTTCCCCGGCCTGTCAATGAGCTCAAGGTTGCGGTGCTCGGATTGACTTTCAAAGAGAATGTCCCCGACCTTCGCAATAGTAAAGTGCCGGATATCATCAATGAGCTTCGTGAGTATGGTGTGCAAGTGGTGGTGCATGATCCAATCGCGGAATCGGAAGAAGCGGTACATGAGTATGGGATCACGTTGGTCGATTTGAAACAGATCAAGGATGTTGACGGCGTGATCCTGGCGGTGGCTCACCGTAGCTTCCTCGAGATGGGGCTGAGTGAGCTGCTGAAGCCCTTGCGTGATCTGAAGAGCGGAGTCCTGATCGATGTGAAGAGCATCTTTGACCCTTCAAAAGTTCCTTCCTCAATAAAGTACTGGCGCCTCTAGTTTAGTGGGGGATAACTGGTACGGTCTTCAGCCGCTGCGCCCCTCAACCGTTGCTCATAGGCTCTCAACCACGAGTGGGGACGGACGTGTAGGTTCCAGCCTTCACAGGAGTCCTCGAGCTACTGCCTATTGACAAGTTCTTTCTGAACTTCTCAATATGTAGTATAAGTAGCCTGGCGTGCCTGGTATCAAACTTCCATCCTTCCGGGCTGTTCTTCTGATGGTCTAAAGAAAGGCTGCTGGCATTGTGATGTGGAGTCTTCTGATTCGAGTCGATAGGTTTTCCCCCCACTCTGGGCAAGTCGCCCCGTTGCTTCTGTCTATTGTTCTTCTCTCGGGTTGTCTCGCCTCTCAGGATGCGAAGCGCGGTGATCAGCATTTGGCAGCCGGGAATTGGGAGGAGGCCAGTCTCGCCTACAAGGAGGCGTTGAAGAATGATCCATTTGATCCAGGTCTTACCAGTAAGTACGCGATGGCGCGAGAACGAGCTGCAGGCCTCTACCATGAACGCGGAGAGGCGTTTCTCAAAGAACGGCAAATGGATCTGGCGATTGAGCAGTTCAAACGGGCACTGACGATTGAGCCTGCCAATCTTGCTCATCAGGCCAGTCTGGCAGAAGCGACCCGCTTGAAAGAGTCTCGCTCGCATTTCCGTGAAGCCGAGCGGCTGGCCCAGCTCGGTCGAACAGACGAGGCGATGGGAGGCTATACCAGGGCTGCGGAGCTTGATCCTACCTTCAAAGATCCTCTTGAAAGTATCAGCCGATTGACGGAAGAGCAGCAGGCCGCCATGCGCGGCGACCGCCTGAAGCAGCCGGTGACGATGCGATTCAAGAACGCAGGCATCAAAGAAGTATTGGAGGGAGTGGCGAAGGTGGGCGGGTTCACCCTGATCTTCGATAAGGATGTCCGTAACGATCCGATTTCCATCGGGGTCCAGGATACGCCATTTGAGGACGCGCTGAACTTGATTTTAAACAGCAATAGTCTCTTTTCCAGGCAGGTCTCGTCCGGAGTCCTCATCATCAGCCCGAACACCAAGCAGAAGCAGGAACAGTATCAGGATCTGATGATCCGGACATTTTACCTTTCGACGGCTAAGGCTAAGGATATGCTGGTATTGCTCAAAAGCATGCTGGACTCCAAGCGGATGCATGCCAACGAGCAGCTCAATGCCATCGTGATCCGCGATCAACCGGAGAAGCTGGATCTCGCAGAGCGGATCATTCTTGCCAACGACCGGCAAGAGCCGGAAGTTCTGTTTGATCTTGAAGTGCTGGAAGTCAATCGCACCAAGAACCAGACGTATGGATTGAATTATCCCAAGCAAGCCGGTGCCGGGCTCATTCCTCCCGGGTTTACGGGGGCTTTGGCGGCAGATCCTGTCCAAATGACTTATCGCCAGCTGACGAGTCTTGGGCCGGACAGTTATCTGTTTCGTCTTCCAACGAGTGTCCTGCTCGATTTCTTCAAGCAGGAGTCTGATGCGAAGACGCTGGCTGCGCCAAAAGTACGGGTCGTGAACAATAAGAAGGCCGAGATTAATATCGGAGATAAGCAGCCGATCCTCTTGTCGACCACCAATGTGTTGCCTGGACAGGCGGCAACCGGGGCTGTGCCGACGACATCAACTGTCACGTCGATTGAGTTTCGGGACACCGGAGTCAAGCTCACGGTGGAGCCATCCATTCGATTGGGGAACGAACTTTCCTTGAAGATGAAAGTTGAAGTGATTCGCATCGGCGACCAGGTGACCTTACAGGCCTCACCGCCGATCCAGCAATTCCGTTTCGGCAATCGATCTGCGGAAACGACACTCAATATGCGTGACGGGGAGACCATCGTGCTCGGCGGTTTGATTCAGGAGGAGGATCGCAAGACTCGTGTGACCATGCCGTGGATCGGCGATCTGCCTCTTATCGGGAATTGGCTCAGCTCATTCAAAACGGAGCGTGTGACGACCGAAGTCATCTTGACGATTACCCCTCGTATCATGCAGTCCCCGTTGGCACCTGGATCAACCAACCAGGCTTTCTGGTCCGGGACTGAGACAAGTTATGCAACCACGCCGCTGTTCTCCAGTGCCCCGAAAAAAACGCTGGCCCATCTTTCCGGCAGTCAGACCGGACTCGGATCACTCGCTTCCAACGGCATACGGTCCAAGAGCGACAAAGCGTCAGCGGCCTCTCTGATGAAGGCCGCAGTCAGTGGCCCGATCCTTTCTATTCAGCCTGGTGATACTGCAGTCCAAGTCGGAAAAGAGATCAAGCTCTCGATTCTGGATGGGCGTCTTCAGGCATCGGCCGATGGTGTCTTCCAGTTGGAGTACGATCCGCTGGTGTTGCACTTCAAGCGAATCGGCGATGCGGAGCTGCTCGATGCGGCTGCCTCTGGAAACGATGGTGGGGGTGAGGACCCAGGAAAGTTGACGTTTCGCCTGTCTAAAGCGGACAGCCGTGCCCCTCGATCAGTGACGGTCACCTTTGCGGCTGCTGCCGTCGGTGTTTCTCCGGTGAGGGTCGAGCTCGCTGCTGCTGATCGAGAGGGGGTGGCGCAAGCGAGCGAAGTCGGGACAGGGGTCGTGAGGGTCCGGTGAAAGAGTCGGGCGTCACGCTTCTTGAGCTCCTTGTCACCATGACGATCGTCGTAATTCTCGCGTCAATCGCGATGCCTCTGAGTAAGGTCACGACGCAACGACGGCAGGAAATTGAATTGCGCCAGCAATTGCGGACGATCCGAGCGGCCATTGACACTTTCAAGTTGGAATGGAATCGTGATGGCGATGCATTGCTCGGGCCCGTCTGCTTGAAGAACAAGCTCTCCTGTAAAGATGTGACCAGTATTTATGGGTACCCCAAGACGTTGGACGCGCTTCTCGGGGTCAAACTGACCGGGGAGGAAGCGACGGTTCGCGGGACGACGATGCGGCGATACCTTCGGGGAATGCCCGTTGACCCGCTTACCGGGAAGGTCGACTGGATACTCCGTTGTTATAAAGACAGCCCAAAGCCCTCCAGTTGGTGTGGCGAGGATGTCTATGATGTGGTGACCCAAAGCGAGGCCATGGCGTTGGATGGAACGAAGTATCGAGATTGGTAGGCGTGGCGCACTCAACGCAAGGGGTTTTACCCTTATCGAGCTGATGATCGTGATTTCGATTATCGGAATTTTAGCCACGCTTGCGGTGCCCTCTTATCAGTCTTCGTTGATCAAGGCGAGGGAGACTGTGTTGCGGCAGGATCTTTTTACTATGAGGGAACTCTTGGATCACCATCGGGCTGACCATGGGAAATATCCGCCTGGCTTGGCGGGTCTCGTGGAGGCCGGGTATTTGCGTGCGATTCCCAAGGATCCGTTCACGAATTCCTCGACGACGTGGCAAGAGATTATTGAGCCTACGGAGGGTGGCATCTTCGATGTCTATTCCGGATCTGATCTTGTCGGAACAACCGGGACCGCCTACAATCAATGGTAATGCTGTTTATGCGCATATGCTCAGTTCATGAGTTGCTTCCCCGGATCTCTGGTTTTACGTACCGGAGAAGGCTGGGTGCGTGGGCAATCTGGTTCTTGCTGGGGGGGATAGGTCTTGTCGGGTGTGGACCGCTTGAGCCCATCGTTGAGCAAGAGGTGTCGGACCTTCAGTTGACGGTGGATACGCTTAAGACCTCACTCCGTGATTCGCAGCGCACGATTGCGGAGCTTCGCTCGGAGCTTGAGTCCAGGCGGCAAGAGTTAGCGGATTCCCAAATTGCTCGCGCGCAGATGGAAGGACGAATTCGAGAAGCTGAACGACGGCTGACGGAGGCGCGGCATATTATTGATCTTCAGCGCGAAGAACTGACGTCATCTCGGACTGAGAGGCAACGGGTTTCCCAGGCCGGTTCGGCGTTGCAGAACCAGTTGAAACAACTCCAGAAACAGTTGGCGAAGATGGGGAAGCAGTTTGACCGCGGTGGCGAAACCGGTGCCGCGCCGGCCAATCTGTCATCGATAGACACCCGCCCGTCTGCGGTGCGTCCTGTCAACATGGATTCGTCCCGTCATGACTTTGAGAAGTCGCGTGTGGCGGTGGCCCCGGCTGAGACACTGCCATCCGAAGCGATTTCTGATGGCGGCGCGCGTTCCGTGGCGGCGGCCGACTATCCTGCCAGTCTCTCGGTGAAGCCGGGGGATACTCTGTGGAGCATTGCGCAGCGATTCCATATCACGGTGCAGGAACTCATGGGCGTGAATGAGTTGCACGATAATCGGATTTTTATTGGGCAAGCCATTCGGCTCCCCAGCCGTGTCGCATCCGGGACATCTCCACTCGATAAGGCTGAGTAACCAGACGCCCCGTCTCTCGGGGACGCAGGTACCTATTCATGGCCATCTTCACCTACAGAGTTGCCCGGTCCGACGGCTCAATCGTTGACGGGCAGATCGAAGGGGTCGAAGAAGCCGCAGTGCGTGGAAAGCTCGAGTCCCAAGGCCTCTTGGTTTTCACCCTGAATCAGCGAAACGGTGCGGCCTCCGGCCATTCTGCCTCGAGTCGGTCCTGGGGAAAGCTTCCTCTGGGAGAGTTTCTGATTTTCAACCAGGAGTTTTTGGCGTTGGTGAAGTCGGGCTTGCCGGTGTTGCGAGTGTGGGAGTTGCTCATCGAGCGGGCTCAACACGCGGGATTTCAGCAGGTGTTGCGGGATGTACGGCAGGATATTCGAGGAGGCACGGCGTCGTCCGACGCGTTGGCCAAGCATCCAGCCTATTTCCCCGAGTTGTATATCGCGACGGTCAAAGCGGGAGAACAATCGGGTAATCTTCCCGAGGTTCTGCAGCGATACATCGGGTACCTGAAACTGATGATGGCGCTCCGTCAAAAGGTGACGAAAGCCCTGTCGTATCCGTTGTTCTTGGTGTTAATCGGGGTAGGCGTCATTGCCTTCTTGCTTACCTATGTGATGCCGACTTTTGTGTCAGTGTATGGGGAGAATGCGAAGACACTCCCATGGGCGACCCAACTACTGATGGATCTTGTGCAGCATGGTGAGGCGCAATTGATCCCGGCGCTGCTCATTCTCGGCGCGGGTGGGCTGGCCTTGCGGGCCTACTATGCGACTCCGACCGGGCGATTCACGATCGATCGCTTCCTGCTTGCGCTTCCACTGATTGGGCCGATCATGGTGAAGCACCACACGGTGCAGCTGACCAGGACCCTGGGGACCATTCTGGCCGGGGGCACGCCTCTGGTGGAGGCGTTACACATCGCACGCGGCGCGGTCTCCAATCGCTGGGTGAGGTCAGGTTTGGACGAGGCGGAAAGCGAGATTCGTGAAGGGGCCACGCTGGCGACTGCGCTCGAGCGTCCGCATATCCTGCCGAAGCTGGCCATTGAGATGGTATCGGTCGGTGAGGAAACCGGTTCGTTGGAAAGCATGTTGCGCGATGTCGGGGACTTTTACGAAGCGGATCTCGATACGCGGTTGTCTCAATTGACCACGTGGATTGAGCCGGTCTTGTTGCTGGTGATGGGAGTGCTCGTCGGAGCCATCGTGATTGTCATGTATCTGCCGGTTTTTCAAATGGCCGGCACGATCGGGTAGAGCATCATGAAAGTCGTTTCTACAGGCGCTGTGAACGGTGTCCTCAGGCATGAGGTGTGTAGTGGCTCGTAGTGTGGTCCGTCCCACATTGTTGGAAGTCCTGGTTCGCCATGGCCTTGCTCGGGAGCCGATTGAGCAGGCGCTTCGTCGCTTGGGTGGGGTGTCCCTGGCGCTCGGTCAAACGCTGGTGAGCGAAGGAGTGCTTTCGGAAGAGCAGCTTGCCAAGGCGCTGGCCGAACAGTACGGACTTCCCTATGACCCGCTCACCGATTATCGCGTCGATCAGCAGTTCTATGAGTCCATCTCTGTGAAGCTTATGCAGCGCCATCCATTTGTGCCGATGGGGGAGCGGGCCGGTGTCCTGACCATTGCCATTGCGGATCCGCAGAATGTATTGGGATTTGATGAGTTGGAATTGTTGATCGGCAAGCCCTTGGCTCGTGTAGTGAGCTCGCGGAGCGCGATTCTCTCCGCGCTGGAACGAAGCGAAGGTTCGAGCCAGGCGTTGCGAGAATTAGAAGCGGAATACCGGTCCGTTCTGGTCAAAGAGGACGACCGCGGCGAAGAAGTGCTCACCGTCAATCATGTGGCCGAGGATCAAAGTCCGGCGGTGAAATTGTTGGACTCGATCCTGCTCAGTGCGATGCAGCGTCGCGCGAGCGATATTCACATCGAAGCCTCGGATCGAGCTACGAAAGTAAAATTGCGCGTGGACGGCATTCTCGTTCCAGCCATGGAACCGTTGGACGTCCGTTTGCATGCGCCCTTGGTATCTCGACTGAAGGTCATGTCTGAACTGGATATTGCGGAGCGGCGGGTGCCGCAGGACGGTAGTTTCCGCATGCGGCTTGACCGCAAGACCGTCGATTTTCGCGTGTCTATTCTCCCCAGCGTATTCGGTGAATCTGTGGTTGTCCGTATTCTGGACCGGGAGGCGATGACCACCGGGGTCTCGGCCCTTCGCCTGGAACGATTGGGTTTCAACCCTGAAGATCTGAAGCGGTTTCGTCGGGCGATCGTCAGACCGTACGGGATGGTGTTGGTAACCGGGCCCACCGGAAGCGGCAAAACGACGACCTTGTATGCTGCGATTACAGAAATGAATACAGCAGAAGACAAGCTGATTACCATTGAAGATCCTGTTGAGTATCAGTTGGCTGGAGTCGTGCAGATTCCGGTCAATGAAAAGAAAGGTCTGACCTTTGCGCGAGGGCTTCGATCCATCCTTCGTCATGACCCGGACAAGATCATGGTCGGAGAAATTCGTGATGCGGAGACCGCACAGATTGCGATTCAGTCGGCGCTGACCGGACACTTGGTGCTGACGACGGTCCATGCGAACAATGTGTTCGATGTCATCGGCCGGTTCGCCTCCATGGGCATTGATGCCTACAACTTTCTTGCGGCGTTGAATTGTGTGTTGGCTCAACGACTGGTTCGGGTTCTCTGCCCCTCGTGCCGGGTGCCGGTTGTGGCTGAACAGTCGCTCTTGGAGGATTCAGGACTCGACTATGAACAATACAAAGATACGCCTTTCTATCAGGGAAAGGGTTGTTCGAATTGCATGGGAACCGGGTATCGCGGGCGGAAGTGTATTACGGAATTTCTGGATCTGACGGATGAAATCAAGGAGATGATTTTGGCGGAACGGCCCTTGTCGGAAATCCGGTATCGTGCCGTGACGGACGGGATGATTACGCTGCGTCAATCCGCGATTAAGAAAGTATTACAGGGAGAGACCTCGCTGCGTGAGATCAATCGTGTGACCTTCAGCGAGGAGGGCTGAGGGATGTGGGGATGGATGAGCGGTCGGCCGCGACAGTGTCTCAAGATCGGTGTGGAGTCAGTGGCCTGGGCGGAGACGCAGTCGGATTGGCGCGGCAGACGTGGACATCGGTGCGTGACCTCCCCGCTTCCTGAGGGAGCGGTCAAGCCCTCGCCGGCTGAGCCGAATCTCGTTCAGCTACCTGTCGTGGAAGCGAAAATTCATACCTTGGTCGGTCCTCCTCATGATGTGCGGATCCTGGGGCAGGCGGTGATGGCTAATTGCCCTCGCCCAGTGACCTTGCTTCTGCCGGATGCGGCGGTGCGCGCCGTGGTGCTGCACTTGGACCAACTGCCTGCTCGTGCGGATGAACGCGAGGCGTTGATTCGCTGGCGATTCGGTCAGGAACAGCTGTTCCCGCTCACCGGAACGACGATGATCTCGCAAGTATTTAGCGGATCCACCCGTGCCGCCGGCGCGGCGCAGTCGGTACTGGCCGTGGCGGTCCACCAATCTGTCTTGCGACAGTATGAATCAGTCTGTGAGAGCGTCGGTTTGGTGCCGCGGGATGTGGGGCTGACGAGCCTGCGTCTCTTTGATCTATGGGCCAAGATGGCCGGGCGGACTGGATGGGAAGACGAGGACCTTCTCTGGGTCAGCCTGGTTGATCGAGCATTGACGGCTATGGTGTTTCAGCAGGGGCGCCTATTGTTCTATCGCTGCAAGTTATTGACAGCGGATGCATTGAGCGGCGCTGATGCCGGCTTGCAGAAGATTGTGGAGGAATGTGCGGCTTCGGTGGAAATGTGCCAGCAGCGCCATTCAGGAGTGTCGGTGAAGCGTGCCGTGCTGTGCGCCGACGATATGGCGCCGCTACATGAAAAGCTCGAAGAGCATCTGGCGCTGTCCGTTGAGTCCCTGGGTTGGGAAGATATTGAATCGCGTGGATGGGGGAGCGAGGACCATCGTCAAGGCGTGGATTCTCTTGCTGCGCTGGCGGGGATATTGTCATGATGATGGCCTTTCGAGACGGCATGAGCCGCATCGCCGACCGCGTTGCGCGTATGATGGGGCTCCGTCGATATTTTCAGATTTCTCTCGCCACTCGATTTCGATGGTATCTGCTTCCGCTCCAGCTTGGGCTGATGGCCTGTTGTCTAGGGCTCTGTGTGGCGATCGTTTGGAGTATCGCCCGGACGGCGCTCGGGTACCAAGATGTCCGGCAAATGAGCACTGAGCTGGAGCATGTGCGGCAGCAGGATCAGCAGCTCATGACCGAGGCGACTCAAGAAGGGATCGATCTGTCCGAGCGGGCGCTGCAGCAGCTACCCGCAGAAGTCGCATTGGCTAATCAACTGCTTGAGAAGCGGACCTTTTCGTGGACGGCATTTTTGGCGGGGTTGGAGCAAGCGCTTCCGCCACGTTTGGCGCTCACCAGCGTCCGTTTGGAGTCCGGAGGGTCTCTCGTTCACTTGACCGGCTCGGCAACCAGTTTGGAGGATCTCACGGCATTTACCGTCGGGTTACAAGACCATCCTAAATTCAAAGACCCGGTGTTGGCTCAGCATCGAGTCGGGCCGAGCGGTTTGGTGGAGTTCGATGTGACAGTGCGCTATCGGCGGGAGGGCGTGTAAGTGGCCGACCGGTTGCAGCGTATGTTGTCCGAGCCCTATGCCCCGCTGTTGCCGTGGGTTGGGCTGGTTGCGTTGTTGCTGGCGGGGCTGATGGTGGTCAATACGTTCGGTGTTCGGGGAGTTGAAGATCGCCGGATCCAGATCGAAAAAGAGTGGGGAGCCGCGCGCCAGATTTTGGCTCAACATCGGGAAGCCAGAAAAGCGCGAAAGGATGTGAGTCAGGTGTGGGCGGTTCTGCCGGTCGAGCGTGACTTTGCTCCGCTGGCCTTGGGAATATCCGAAGAGGCCAAACGTGATCATGTGACACTGCCGGCACTGTCCTACAAGACTGAGTCGACCACGGTGGCGAATACGAGCAAAGGGGTGCTCCAGGGTTCCATGACCGGGCGGTATGAAGATCTGAGGCGGTTTATCTATGATCTTGAAACGGCTGAGGAGCTGCTGTTCATTGAAGATATGGAGCTTGCCGGTTCCTCCAGTCCTCGCGATCAACAGTTGACCTTTAACATTAAGATTGTGACGTACTTGCGCGGAGAAGCTGTGAAGTCTGCATCGGATGGCCAGAAATAGATGGACGCCAAACAGAAAGCACTGATCGCAATCGGACTGGTGGCGCTCTGGGGTGGATTGGCGTATCGGCAATGGGGCGCGCTGCCTGATCCGGTTCGCCTACCATTGGCCAATACCTCTGGTCCGGCGTCGTTGCTTGCCCGTCCGATTTCCAGAACGGGTGGGTTGCGAGTCCATCTCGAACAATTGGCGTCCGCGCGAACCCAGCGTGAGGCGACGTTTGCCGAACCGAGAAATATTTTTGCAGCGCCTGGTTCAGATGGAGCGTTGTCGGCGGCCGGTGACAGATCGGATGGTGGTCAACCTGATCAAGTTTCTGAACAGGCGACGTCTTTAGAGTTGGATCAATATCGATATCTGGGATTTGTCCGGATGGGTGAGTCGGCCAAGGGCGCCGGCCATACGGCCGTGCTGAGCAAGAATGAAGAGGTGGTGATCGGCCGGGTTGGTCAGCACTTGGAGCGGCATCTCCTGGTGAAATCCATCACTCCGGAAAGCGTGACGCTTCGAGATACCCAGGCGCGTATCGACCATACGGTTCCCTTAACGGAGGATGCGGACGAACCGCGGCCATAGCCCATGAGAGGGTCAGTCCTCAATAAGAGAGAAGCTGAGCGTGGATTTTCTTATGTCGTTTTGATGTTTGCCATCGTGCTCATCGGTCTCGGAATGACCGTGGCGGCACGGCAGTGGAAGGTGATGGTGCAGCGTGAACTCGAGGCCGATTTAATATCCAAAGGCATTGAGATTCAGAACGCGTTGGCGTTCTATTCGGCTGCCATGAAGGCGGGACGCGTGGTTCCAGGAGAAGTGTATCCGCAAACACTGGCCGAGCTTACCCGGTCGCCCAAACCGTTTTTGCGAAAAGTCTATGCCGAGCCGTTAGGACATGGCGACTGGGAGTTGGTTCGCGCCCCGACCGGAGGAATCATGGGGGTCAGGAGCAAGAGCAAGGGTAAGCCGATTTGGCAGCACAACTTTCCTCCCGCGGTCAGGCACTTTGATGGGCGCAAATCCCACTATGACTGGGTGTTTCAGCATCCCAACCCTTCCATGGCATTCGTGGGAATGGCCGGGACGGGAGCCGCAGTACCAGGGGCAGCGGGGCAGCAGGGTGTTTCTCCGGGAATGGCTCCGGTATCCCCTCAGAATCCCGCCGGTACCACCCCTCTTCAGGCAGAACCTCCAGTAGCCCCAATTGCTCCCTAAAAACCGGCAGGCGAATCATCGCCGGTCTTCTATTGAACCCTGAAACGGTCTGTATTGGGTTTTTGCAGGTTGTTGATGGTGCAGGATGATATCTTGACCCTCTTCAAACCCGCGCGGTATCCTGTCGCCCGTTCACTTTTTCACAGAGAAGGCGATACGAATGATCTCCGACGAGGAACAGCAGGAGTTAGCCGCCGTTGAGTCTCCTGAGACGAAGGACGTTCAGGAGGTTCCGCCGCTTTCCATACCCGACTATGTGCATGAACTGGTCACTCGGGCCAGGCAGGCCGCCAGTCGCCTTGCGACGCTCTCCACGGTCGTGAAGAACAATGCATTGATTGCCATGGCCGATGCGCTGGATGAGAAGCAGGCCCTCCTCATCGAAGCCAATGAAAAAGATGTCGAGGCCTTTGGTACTGAACCGGACAAGGCTGCGATGGCTGATCGGCTCAGGCTCACGGAGCAGCGGATTGCCGACATGTCGGCCGGGATTCGGGAAGTCGCAAAGTTGCCCGACCCCTTAGGCGACATGCCGAAGATGTGGACCAGGCCGAACGGGATGCAAGTGGGCCGGGTACGAGTGCCGATCGGCGTGATCGGCATCATTTACGAATCCCGTCCGAACGTCACCGCCGATTCTGCTGCGCTCTGCTTGAAGTCCGGCAATGCCTGTGTCCTCCGCGGAGGGAGCGAAGCCATCCATTCGAATACCGCCATTGCCGCCGTGTTGGCCGAAGCCGCGGAGAAGGCCGGCATTCCCCCCGGCGCCATCAGCTTTGTCGATCGCCCGGATCGGGAACTCGTGCCGGTCTTGCTGAAGCAAGACCGTTATATCGATCTCATCATCCCGCGGGGCGGTCCTTCCCTCATGAAGACGATCGCCGAGCATGCCACGATTCCGGTCGTCAAGCACGATGCGGGAATCTGCCACATCTATGTGGATGCGGATGCCGATCAGGCCATGGCCGAGGCGATCTGTGTGAATGCTAAAGCCCAGCGGCCTTCGACCTGTAATGCGATGGAAACCCTGTTGGTCCATCAAACAATCGCCAGGACGTTTCTCCCGCGCCTCATGGAAAAGCTGCAAGCTGCTAAGGTGGAAGTGCGTGGCTGCCCCAGGACTTGCCAATTACTGCCGGACGCGAAACCGGCGGCCGACGATGATTTTGGAAAAGAGTTCTTAGAGTTGGTCCTGGCCGTGAGGGTCGTGAAGAACATGGACGAGGCGATGGAGCATATCGCCAAGTACGGGTCGCAGCACACCGAAGCCATCATCACAACCAACTATCAGCGGGCCATGCGGTTCCTGCGGGAAGTCGATGCGGGGGCGGTGCTGGTGAATGCGTCCACACGGCTCAATGACGGCTATCAGTTCGGGCTCGGTGCCGAGATCGGTATCAGTACCTCCCGCATCCATGCCCGGGGTCCTATGGGGCTGGAAGAACTCACCTGTTCAAAGTTCATCGTCCTGGGGAGCGGCCAGATCCGCGAGTAAATGGCTGGCGACCCTGTTCGTACCGCACTAGCGTCTTCCGACTCTCTCCGGTTTCCTGCCAATCAGACGTTGGCCCATCAATTCGACCAGTCCGGCGGACGAGTCGTTCGTCAGTCCACCGGACATCTGGTTTTCTATCGGCCCGATGGCCGACGATTTCTCGCAACCGATCCTGACGGCCATCCCTTGCATGAATGCGAGTGGGGAGTCGATCCTCGTGGAAGAACGGTGCTGGTCCGTGTGCGCCTGCGGCTGGATTGGGGGCGGTGGGTCGGGTTGAAACCCGGCGGACTGGTCAATGAAACCCGCCTCAATCTAGCGACCAAGCCGGGCTGGCAGCGCCTGAAAGCGGAAGATCTTCGCCACATGGCGGCGCAGGCGATGCGAGTGCCGATCGAAGAGGTCCGGTTCTTCTATGGCGACGAAGATCTGGTCATCGACGCGCATGGACAGGCGACGATCCGGCATCGGAAAGATGCGTTTTATGTGCTGGAAGACGGCACGTTTGAATCGGCGCGTTTCATGTCCTGCATGGGGGCGATGCATTGGGAGCAGATCGATTTTCTGCCTGTCGTCGAACTCTTCAAGTCGCTCCTGCCGGGCACCGGGTCGGCGGCGTTTGAGCTGATTCGCGGACTCTATGACGACCAGAACGAGGGGCAGCCGAGTCCACGTCCCTTGCGCTATCGGGGTATTCCGACCTATCCATCCGAAGCGGCCTTTCGGCTCTTCAGCAGTTTCTTCACGCCGCAAGCTGACGCCGGCGGAGATCCTGTTACGCTGTTTATGGACCCCTCCCGCTCTCATCGGGTCACGTGGCTGCCGGCACCGGCGCCTCCGCTCCGCTACTTCGATGACGCCCAGTCAGTCTGCATGACGGTGCAGGGAGAGGTGTTGCTGAAGGTGACTTGCGCCGACGATCCAGCGGGTTTGTCGTACGCGAATCCCAAGGGGCGGCGGATGGTGGCCTGGGATCGATCGGCCGTCATTGTCGACGGACATCTGCAGCTGAGTGACCGTGACAGTAAGAAGGATGTGCCGCTCTCACAGGAATTGGCAAGGGTGACAGCATCTCCGGTCGTTCCCCCGCCGAGTCCGGTCGACTGGCGATCAGTGTTTGTGTCGGCGGTGCCCGCCGTCCAACCGGCAGAGGTATTCGGAGCGGTGCTGCTGTATCCGCAGGACGAAACCCCAGTCGGAGAATTGGCGGCCCAACCGTTTGTCGCGGACTATCTGCAAGATCTCGCCGAGCAGGATCGCGAGATCGGGCAGATACTGATGAGAGCAGAGCGTATTCTGATTGAAAACGGGGATGCGGTGATCTCGACCTGTGTGCCATTCGATCGTCCTCGCGAGGTCGTCGCGCACATCTCGCACCCGCCCTTTGCCTACAAGCAGGCGCAGCAGATTTGGACTGTGTGCGCTGAATTACAGCGATGGGAGTGGCTGCAGCGAACCCGTTTCATGCTCGCCACGATGGCAGCACCCGCAATTCCCCAGTCCGAGTCGTATGATCTTGTCTATGCCTGGCTGCCCTATGCCGAGTTTGAACAGGCAAGTGCCCTGACGGCGCGAGTGCGCGCGCTCGCGCAACGTATCAAGGCGGGCGGCAATGCGTTTGTCGTAGGACCGGCACGGACGGGCGATGAGCTGAGCCGGGCCGGCTTGCAGCGTTGCTGGGAGGAGGCGGTTGAGCGGCTGCCCACGTTTGCGATGCATAAGACGATTCTACCGAAGGCCAAGCTGCGGAGCGGGCTGACGCTGTTTCATGTACGTCGGGCTTAGCCCTTTGCCTCTTGCGCTGATCCGTCTCCATCGATTACTGTCAGACCTATGAGCGAGCCAGTGACAGAGCAGGTTCCGGCTGAGGATGGCGGCGACAAAGTCATCATCTATTGGGAACGGGAATATTCGACTGCCTTTCCACCGGAACGGCTGAAGCTGGATTTCAATCCCCACCGTCCGATGCTCAACAACATGACGCTCGATGAGCAGCGGGCGCTTGCCGCCAGCGGGTACAAGGTGTTGCCGGACGACTGCGGGCCGGTGCGCACGGTCGGCAGTTATGGCTGGCTCATCCGGTGCCCGGCGGATATCAAGTTGCGGCGGACGGCCGAGGGAGTCAAGTGGCAATCACCCCCCATCGAACCGGAAGAGCGGCTGCTGGGATATAAATCGTTTTCCGGGACCTACGTCGATCTGATTCTCAACAGCGGCTATCCCAAGCTCTGTTGCGGGATTCGCTTTTACTATCCCAAGCATGTCGGGCTGATGATGAAGGACATCCCCAATCACTTCTATCATTACCCTGAGCGCACCTATGCCATCTGGGAAGGCATCAAGACTCAGGAGTACAAGCGGACACCGAATCAGTACGACTGGCTGCCGGACTATGAGGCCTTCACGGCCAACTTTCTGCTTCAACTCCACAAGCCCACGACCATCAAGCGCGGCGATCCGATCGGATTAGTGCTACCCGTCATGTTGCCCAAACAATTTTCTCTCGAAGAAATCAAGCGTCCCTAGTCTCTCGACTCCTTTCTTCCCTCAAGTGTTTTTCTCAAAAACCGATACTGGTAGTGGTTCGGCACGCCGGGAAGGGAGGAGCTATGCGGAAAGTCTTATTCGTGGATGACATGCCGGAAGTGTTGCGCATGCTGAAGCGCACGCTCGATCCAATGAAGAGCGAGTGGGACATGCGCTTTGTGGAAAGCGCGCCGGACGCGTTGGTTGCGCTGGAACAAGATGCCTTCGACGTGCTGGCGACCGACATGATCATGCCGGGGATGGACGGGTTTCAGCTGTTGAAGGAAGCCAAGACCCGGTATCCGCAGATGGTGCGGATCGCCTTCTCCGGGCAGCAGGGGCAGAGCCTGGGCCTGCGGTCGACCGACCTGGCGCATCAGTTTCTTGAAAAGCCCATCGACGCGCAACTCTTGCGATCGATCATGACCCGCGCCTGCGGGCTGCGGGCGTTGCTGGCCGACGAGAACGTGCGCAAGATTGTCACGAATCTCAAGAGCCTCCCCAGCCTGCCTGTGCTCTACAAAGAATTGATGGATGAAATCCATTCCGGCGATGCTTCGCTCAAGAAGATCGCCAAGATCATCTCCAAAGATATGGCGATGGTGACCAAGATCCTTCAACTGGTGAACTCCGCCTTTTTCGGATTGCGCACGACCGTGTCGAATCCCGAGCAGGCGGTGGCGTTACTCGGCAGCGATACAATTCGATCCCTTGTGCTGTCGATGCAGGCCTTCTCCCAGTTTGATGCCAAGGCGTTGCCGGGCTTTTCACTTGAGGCCTTGTGGCAACACGGACTGAAAACCAGCGGCTATGCGAAGGCAATCGCGAAGGAGGAGCGCGTCCCTCAGGCCATGATCGATGATGCCTTCACGGCGGGACTGCTGCACGATATCGGCATGCTGGTGTTGGCGAGTAACATGCCTGACGGGTACAAACAGGTATTGGGACTTCAGAAGGACAAGGGCTTGCTCGATTGGCAGGCGGAGCAGGAGGTCTTCGGCGTCACCCATGCCGAAGTCGGTGCCTATCTGTTGGGACTGTGGGGAGTCGGCGAAGCCATTGTCGAAGCAGTCGCCTATCATCATCGGCCATCCGCCTGCGACGAACTGGCCTTCAGTCCGCTTACCGCAGTGCATGTGGCCAACGTGCTGGCTGAGAGCGAACAGCCTGCCGGAGAGGGAGCCACATCTGTTCCAATCGATGAAGCCTACCTGACCAAACTAGGGAAATTGGATCAGCTTGCAGCGTGGAAAGAAGCCTGTCAGCCGGACGAAGAGTAAGACCGCCCTTTCTTCATTGCCCCGTTGAAACAAAGCCTAGATCGATCCAGTTGGCTGCACTTTGGCTCTGTTCAAGTGTGCTGGAGAGCTGGTGTCGACCTGTCGAAGTGGTAAGATGCCAGCGTAAGAAGATGGATGCCGCAGCAATGGCGAGGGTGAAGGGAGCGGCGCAGCGGTATCAGTACGTTCTGCAAGTCTTGCGTCGCATGGGGAGCGAATAGGTCCAACACGAAGAGCGAGTTCGGAAACGTGTGATTGCAAAACCTGATCCTATTTCTTCTAGTTGCATTGTGAGAGGCGGCGTGAGGTTATTTCTCAGATCCACTAGGAATGATGAGCTCGCCATAGTCATTCTCGGAAGGGACGACGCCGTCCTCCGTCGTGAACTGCCACAGTACCTTAATTTCTCTTGTCGGTCGCTTTAGTGACAAATTGCCTAGCCGCAACTTGCGCCCTGGGAAAAGAGGGTCACGTTGAAATCCGCCGAAGCTCACAAGTTTATTTCCTTGAAGTGTCAAATGCTCCATCTTGGCATCGAGAAGGATTGAATTGTCGGCATTGCCCAATCGCTCAGTTCTCGGTTCAATGATTTCAGCGGGAATGATCAGCCGATAATAGAAGCCCTGGGCAGTAGACCGGTTGCCTGTGTTGTGAGCAAGAAATCCGATGTTAAAGTTTGCAAATGCATCGATGTCTGTTGCCACATGCAATTTTAACTTTGAAGATTTTGAGAAGAGTAAGCGATTTGTCTCATCTTGCCGCACCGTGATATCTGTCTGTAATAAAGTCAGTTTCAGCGCAACGAGAGAGACACCTAAGGAGACAACGGCAACAACTATAGATGCATACATCCCCCACATTGTGAGCCGATTGTTGGCATCGTTATTTAGGCCGGATATTCGATCACAATAGTCTTTGAGTAAGGCGCGCAGGTTGTCTCTTGGTTGGCACAGTTGAGAGGAGTAGGTGGAGACTGTGAAAAAGGCTCCCGCGTTTACTGGTGTAGGAGCATCAAAGATGGGAATAAACTGTGAGACGCGTTTGTCATACTCCACGAACTGATGGAACAGCTCATCGTACTTCGCCTGATGAGACTTGATGTTCTTTCGTGTAAAAGTTTCCCTTATGTTGAGGGGGAGAGATTTAGTTGATGCAATCGCGTGGATAACCTGCTGGGTCAGTAAATAGCCTTCTTGTAATAGGTGATCTTTTTGGTGTTCCCAATTAGGGTCGATGAGCATGGCAAATGGGTCCATGAATCAGTTTGGCTGGCTGTATAACATCCGCGATAGCCGTAAGCAATGGCAAGTGGCTTTACCGGAATATACATGTGGAAAGCGACGAGAAAATGGTTCGGGACTCTTTTCTTGGCAAGACCGACTCGGGTTCAGTAGAAGCGCGCCTGGTCCAGTGACGGAGATGTGTCAGGTAGCAGGCGAATGGGTTTCCTTGCCATGCTACGCGCGAACGTGACGTGGATCTGACGTTCGGATTGGAATTTGCCGAGCTTGACAGTCGGGGCGTGCCCCAGTAAGATCTAGCTGCCTTTAATGCTCATCCTGAGAGGTGAGTAAGGAGCTTCTATGATAGCGATCTCCGGCTACGGCCGGTCCCCACAACCGAACCTTCTTGCTGAGTGCAGCGAGAGGGTTTTTTTATGTCCACAATTCAGGAATGGTGGGATCTGTAATGAATCGTGAGCAAGAGCGGTTGATTATGGATGCCGGCGATATTGCCCGGGCGTTGACCCGTGTGGCGCATGAGATTCTGGAGCGGAACAAGGGCGTGAAGGATCTGGCGCTGGTCGGAATCCGCACGGGCGGGGTGCATCTGGCCCATCGGTTAGCGAAGCGCATTCAGGAGATCGAACAGGCGCCTGTGCCGATCGGAGATCTCGACATTACGCTCTATCGCGACGACTTGTCGTTGCGCAAGGAGCAGCCGGTGCTGCGCACGACGTCGGTGCCATTCGATATTTCCGACAAGATTGTCGTGCTGGTGGATGACGTACTGTTTACGGGGCGCACGATACGCGCCGCGATGGATGGCTTGATGGATCTGGGGCGCCCGGCGGAAATCCAGCTGGCGGTCCTCGTCGATCGCGGCCATCGGCAGTTGCCGATCAAGGCGAACTACATCGGGAAGAATCTTCCCACGTCGCGCGAGGAGCAAGTACAGGTCTTGCTGGAGGAAGCAGGCGAAGATGATCGGGTGGTGATCCTGAAGGCCTGATGCGGAGGATGCCATGAGTCTCAAACATAAAAATCTGCTCAGCCTGGCACCCTTGTCGGTGGAAGATATACAGCTCATTCTTGAGACGGCCGATTCGTTCAAGGAAGTGAGCGGCCGCGAGATCAAGAAGGTGCCGGCGCTGCGTGGGCGGACAGTCGTGAATCTCTTCTTCGAGCCGAGCACGAGAACGCGTACGTCATTCGAGTTGGCGGCCAAGCGGCTGAGCGCGGATGTCATTAACTTTTCTCCTTCGTCGAGCAGCGTCGTCAAAGGAGAGACATTGCTCGATACGGCGCGTAACATCGAAGCCATGCAGGCGGATATCATTGTGCTCCGTCATTCGTCGGCGGGAGCAGCCGAGACCTTGGCTCGCGGGGTAAAATCTTCAGTGATCAATGCCGGCGACGGCTGGCACGAGCATCCGACCCAGGCGCTGCTCGATCTCTATACGATTCGAGAGCGGGGAATGGCGTTCAAGGGATTGCGCGTGGCGATTGTCGGGGATGTTGCGCATAGCCGGGTGGCGCGGTCCAATATCCTGGCTTTGACCAAGCTGGGTGCTGAAGTCCGGGTGGTGGGGCCGCCGACCATGATTCCGTTGGGCATCGAAAAGATGGGCGTGCGCGTCTTCCACCATCTCGACGAAGGCCTGCGGGATGTGCAGGTCATCATGATGCTGCGATTGCAGCTGGAGCGGCAGGGGCGGGCATTGTTCCCGACCATTCGTGAGTATGCGCGTCTGTACGGTCTGACGTCGGAGCGCGTGAAGATGGCGGATCCGAAGGCGATCGTGATGCATCCCGGTCCGATCAACCGCGGGGTCGAGATCGCGCCGGAAGTGGCCGACAGTCTGTCGTCGGTGATCCTGGATCAAGTGGCGAACGGCGTGGCTGTTCGCATGGGTGTCTTATATCTCATGTCAGGAGCGAACTAAATTCTGGCGATAGTGACTCAGGACGGACGGGTGATCGATCACGGGATTTTGGATCAAGCGGCGAACGGCGCGGCTGTTCGCATGGGCGGCCATCTCATATCAGGAGCAAACTAAATCGTGGCGATATTGATTAAGGGCGGACAGGTGATCGATCCGGGGCGTGTGAATGGTGCGGCAGATGTCTTGATCGATCAAGGAAAGATTGTGGCGGTGGGGGCGAATCTGAAGGCTCCCGCCGGTTGTACGGTCATCGATGCCAAGGGGCAGCTGGTGTTGCCTGGTTTTGTCGATTTGCATGTGCATTTTCGCGAACCGGGATTTGAGTACAAGGAAACGATTCAGAGCGGCGCCGCCGCAGCGGTGGCCGGCGGGTTTACCACCGTCTGTGCCATGCCGAACACGAAGCCGGTGAACGATAATCAAGCGGTGACGGAATTCATGATAGATCGTGCGCGCGCAGCGGGGTTGGCCAATGTCTTGCCCATCGGAGCCATTACGAAAGGCTCGGAGGGGAAGGAGTTGGCTGAAATCGGCGACCTGCACCGGTCAGGCTGCGTGGCCATTTCCGACGACGGCAAGCCGGTCATGAACAGTCTCGTGATGCGGCGGGCGATGGAATATGCGGTGGCCTTTGACATCCCGGTGGTGGATCATTGTGAAGATCTGCATCTCGCCGAGGGTGGCTGCATGAATGAAGGGTTGATCTCCACCGAGTTGGGCCTCCCCGGGATTCCGGCCGCTGCAGAAGATGTCATGGTCGCACGCAATCTGTCCCTGTCGGAACTCACCGGCGCGCGCTTGCATCTGGCCCATATCAGTACAGCCGGATCGGTGCGGATGGTCCGCGAAGCGAAAGCCCGCGGGATCAAGGTAACGGCAGAGGCCTGCCCGCACCATTTCACGCTCACGGAAGATGTAGTGCGTGGGTACAACACGCTGGCGAAAATGAATCCTCCGCTCAGAACCGGCGAGGATGTGCAGGCGATTAAAGAAGGGTTGCGGGATGGGACGATCGATGTCATTGCCACAGACCATGCGCCTCATGCCACGCAGGAGAAGCAGCAGGACTTTACCGAGGCCCCATTCGGCATTGTCGGATTGGAAACGGCGCTCTCGTTGACGCTGGCTCTGGTGGAGGAAGGTGTGCTGACGCTGGAGCAGGCGGTTGATAAGCTGGCGACTGCGCCGGCTGTGGCGTTCGGACTCAAGAAGGGGACGTTGGCCGTGGGGGCCGATGCGGATGTGGCGATCGTCGATCCTCAGGAGCAGTGGCAGGTCGATCCCAGCAAGTTCAAGTCGAAGAGCCGGAACACGCCGTTTGCCGGATGGAAGGTGAAGGGGCGGGTCAGAACGACAATTGTCGGGGGGCGGGTGGTGTTTGAAGCGACTCCAGCGGAGCGGTAGTCTATGATGGAGTCCCGGGCGTGCTTGTGGGTCTCTCGCATCGGTCTGACGC